>JAZUFV010000034.1:0-15051 GCA_045640845.1 Lachnospiraceae bacterium | reverse complement strand
ATATCGGGGTTTCCCGTACATCCGGTTAAAAAAATCAAAATCGCCGATAAAGGAAAAAACATTCTCTTCATATCAAAATCCTCCTAAAAAGCACAGGTATTTTGTACCCATGCTCATTTCACTCTGCGGATAACAGGACTTGAACCTGCACGGTCTCCCACCAGAACCTAAATCTGGCGCGTCTGCCAATTCCGCCATATCCGCTAAGCATATGAATTTTAATTGGTTTCGCAAAAAAGGTCAACCATGACCACCAAACTTTCACAGTTTGCCCCTTTTTTGCAGTGGCCGGATATGTTATAATTCACCGCGTATATCGATACTACAACTTATTGTGAGGTTTTATCATGAGCGACGAAATTAAAGTTGAAAATGCTGAAGAAGCTGCTGAGGTAGTTGAAGAAGCAAAAGAATGCTGCTGCGAGGCAGCCGAAGAAGTTACTGAAGCTGCTGAAGAGGCTAAAGAATGCTGCTGCGAGGCAGCTGAAGAAGTTACCGAAGCTGCTGAAGAAGCTAAAGAATGCTGCTGTGAGTCAGCCGAAGAAGTTACCGAAGCTGCTGAGGAAGCAAAAGAAGAAGTCAAGGCTGAACTTGAGGAATTCCCTGTCAAGAGCCCTGCTCCAAAGAAAAACGTGGTGATCAAGAAGCGTAAAGGAATGAGTTCCACCACTCTCATCACCATTATTGTGTGTGCAGTTGTTGTGCTTGCATGCCTTGCGTTCATCGGTGCAAAGCTTGGCTGGTTCCACATTCCTTCAAAGGCTAAATTCACTGTTGACGATTATTCAAAGATTGAAGTTTATACAGATGATGTCTCTGTTTCAGATGAAGACACAGAAAGTGCCCTCAACTCCATGAAGACATACTATACAACCACCGAAGATTCCACAGAAGGCGTTGTTGAAGACGGCGATACTGTCAAGATCACTTACGCAGGAACCCTGGATGAAACCGGTGAAGCTTTTGAGGGCGGCACAACCGAAACAGCCCAGTCACTGACGATCGGATCCGGCAGCTTTATTGATGGCTTTGAAGACGGTCTTATCGGTAAAAAGGTTGGCAGCGATGTTGACGTGAAAGTTACATTCCCTGATGTTTACGAAAACAATCCTGACCTTCAGGGCAAGCCTGCAACTTTCAAGGTTCACATTGAATCAAAGACTCTTGTCCATGAGCCGGAGATTGATGATGCCTTCATTGCAGAAAAATCTCTTGAATACACAGAGAGCATTTTCGGAGAAGCCTGCCAGTGCGATACTGTTGAAGCTTTCAAAGAGTTTTATAACGGAAAGACATATGATAATAACGTTCAGCAGGCAATGTTCAAGAACCTTATGAGCAAGATCCACGTTACTTCATATGATGAAAAGCTTTTTGAAGGCGCCAAGGAAGAGCAGCTTACAATGCTCAACTACTATTCTCAGATGTACGGCATAGATGCTGATACTTATGCTTCATATGCAGGCGCCGCAAATGCAGATGAGTATGCCACAAATGAAGCCCAGTACGGACTTCAGCAGGCAATGCTCTTCGGAAAGCTTGCAGATGACCTTGGCATAAGCCACACAGACGCCGATACAGATGAGGCAATAGTCGAATACATGGCTGACTACGGCTATGACGAGTCCTATACACTTGAAGAATTCAAGGAGACTAACGGAGACTTCTGGTATTACAAATATAAGAACTACAACTCAGTTGTAAATGAAGTTCTCGAAAAGCTTAAAGACAACGTTGAATTCATCGAAGGCTCTGCACCGGTTGAAGAAACAACAGCCGCAGCTGAATAAAATCTTTCATATTCATACAAATTTATACAACGGGAACCTTCGGGTTCCCGTTTTTTTATCAATCTTCCCTATATTTTGAAAAAAGCTTTGCATTTTCTGTCGGAAAGTGTTATAGTCTGCAACGTAGCCATTCAATAATATACAAAAAAAATGCATAAATATGCAAAGGAGATACAAAAACATGAAAAAATTAGCAGCTGTTATTCTCAGTTTATCAATGGTTCTCGCACTTGCTGCATGCGGCGGTGCTTCTCAGGAAGCCGCAACCACAGCAGCAGCCGGCGGCGAAAAGTCCGGTCAGCTGGTTATGGCAACAAACGCTGAATTCCCTCCTTATGAATTCAAAGAGGGTGATTCTTTCGCAGGTATCGACGTTGAGATTGCTCAGACTCTTGCTGACAAGCTGGGTCTTGAACTGGTTATCAACGATGTTGAGTTCGGCTCTATCATCGGCGGTATTGAAACAGGAAAATATGATGTCGGCCTTGCAGGCATGACAGTAACAGAAGACCGTCTTAAGAGCGTAAACTTCTCAACCTCTTATGCAACAGGCATCCAGAGCATCATCGTTCCTGAAAACTCTGATATCAAATCCCCTGATGATCTTGCAGGAAAGAAGAACGGTGTTCAGGAATCAACAACAGGCGATATCTACTGCTGTGATGACTTCGGTGATGAAAATGTTACCGCATTCAAGACCGGTGCTGACGCTGTTCAGGCTCTTATCGCAGGCAAGGTAGACGCTGTAGTTATTGACAATCAGCCGGCTATATCATATGTTGAAGCTGAAAAAGACAGCAACCTTCAGATTCTTGAAACTGCTTACGCTGAAGAAGAGTATGCTATTGCAGTCGGCAAGGATAAGACCGAGCTTCTTGACAACATCAACGCTGCACTCGCTGAAATGGAAAAAGATGGCACTTTAGCAGAAATCGTTGCTAAATACATCAACTAAGTATGTGGTTTGAGGAATTAATAGATCAATTTAATCTATGCTTTATAGATGACAGCCGTTGGCAATGGATACTCCAGGGCCTTGGAAATACCATAATCATTTCCTTCTTCGCCGTACTGATAGGTATCCTGCTGGGCGTCATCATAGCAGCAGTACGCTCTACATATGACAAAAACGGAGCCGCCATGAAAAAACGTGGCGGCCCTGCGTACGTTTTCTTAAAGATTGCAAATGCCATCTGCAATCTTTATCTGACTGTTGTAAGGGGCACACCTACTGTTGTTCAGCTTCTCATTATGTACTTCATCATTCTTGTGAATGTACAGGACGGCGTAATCGTCGCAATTGTTGCCTTCGGTATCAACTCCGCTGCATATGTTGCCGAGATCTTCCGAAGCGGCATCATGAGCATTGACGAAGGCCAGTTTGAAGCCGGACGCTCTTTGGGCTTCAACTATATTCAGACAATGTTCCATATCATTCTGCCGCAGGCGATCAAGGTTATCCTGCCGACCATCTTCAACGAATTTATCGTTCTTATCAAAGAGACTTCCGTTGCAGGTTATGTTGGCGTTATGGACCTTGCCAAGGCCGGTGATAAGATCAGGGGCCGCACATTCGTTGCTTTCATGCCGCTGATCGCTGTTGCACTTATTTATCTTGTTATCGTTATATTGCTGACCCAGCTTCTCAAGATTCTTGAGAAGAAGCTCAGGAAGAATGAAAGGTAGGCGCCATGGAAAGTTTGATACAGGTCAGAGGCCTGAAAAAATATTATAAAAACGGCGCAGTCAAGGCTCTGGACGGAATAGATATTGATATCTATCCGGGTGAAGTTGTGGTTGTTGTCGGTCCTTCGGGATCGGGCAAATCCACGTTTCTGCGCAGTCTTAATCTTCTTGAGATGCCTACAGAAGGTCAGATATTCTTTGACGGCGAAGACATCAACAGCCGCAAGGCCGATGTGGATGCGCATCGCCAGAAGATGGGAATGGTTTTCCAGCACTTTAATCTTTTCCCGCATAAAACCGTTATGGGAAATATCACGCTGGGGCCTATGAAACTGAAAGGCCTTTCAAAGGAAGATGCCGAGGCTCAGGCAATGAAGCTGCTTGACATGGTACATCTCAAGGACAAGGCCGATAATTACCCGGCACAGCTTTCAGGCGGACAGAAACAGCGTATCGCCATTGCGAGGGCGCTTGCCATGGAGCCGAAGGTAATGCTTTTTGATGAGCCTACTTCTGCCCTTGACCCTGAAATGGTCGGTGAGGTTCTTGATATTATGAAGGATCTTGCCAAGTCAGGAATGACAATGGTAGTTGTAACCCATGAGATGGGCTTTGCAAAAGAAGTGGGAACCCGTGTGATTTTTGTTGACCACGGGCAGATAAAGGAGGAAAATACTCCTAAAGAATTTTTCGAAAATCCAAAAGATCCGCGTCTTCAGGATTTCCTGTCGAAGGTGCTTATTTAATGTTCGGACTCGGAACAATAATCAATACAGCAACCGTCATAGCCGGCGGAATAATAGGATCACTCATAGGAGGCTTTTTAAGGCCTCGTTTTCAGCATATCGTGCTTTCGGCCATAGGCCTTATTGTAATGTTCATGGGCATTGGCGGATCGGTTGCAAAAATGCTGGTCTCTGACGGGGCCGGCAGCTTTGATACCCGCGGCACACTGATGAGCGTTTTTGCTCTTGTTCTTGGCGGAGTTGTTGGCGAGATAATAGATCTTGACCGACTTTCCGAGAAGTTCGGTTCATGGCTGAAGGTGAAGACCAAAAGTACCAGGGATTCCCGGTTTGTTGATGGCTTTGTATCCGCTTCGCTTACCGTATGCATAGGTGCCATGGCTGTTATGGGGTCTCTGATGGATGGGCTTACAGGTGATTTCTCCATCCTGCTCACAAAGGCCATCATAGACTTTATCACCGTTCTGGTAATGGCCACATCAATGGGAAAAGGCTGCATATTCTCGGCCATCCCCGTATTTGTTTTCCAGGGAACCATTACCGTGCTTGCCAAGCTTATCGCACCTGTTATGAACGATCAGGCAATGGTCAACCTTTCCATTGTGGGAAACATGCTCATCTTCTGCGTTGGTTTCAATATGATCTTTACCGGAACCAAGCGAATAAAAGTGGCCAATCTGCTGCCTGCCATAATCTTCGCCGTAGGCGCGGCATATATACCGTTTCTGAATTAATAACGGGCGAACACAGTTCGCCCCTATAGTTGGAGTAAATTTATATTCGTTTGTGTTGTAGGGGCGAACTGTGTTCGCCCGTTTTTTATATACAACAGTCTCAATTCGGGTAAATCCGAAGGCCTGTACGCTTGTGTTCTGCCAGCATATACATTCTTTCTATCTTTGCCTGCGCCTCCGGATTTGTCTTACCTGTCAGCAGATACTCATCCAGATCAGCATACTTAATACCCATTTCCTTTTCATCGGTCTGCCCTTCTTCAAGCCCTGCTGAAGGAGCCTTTGTCCGGATATTCATCGGAGCATCCAGATACTCAAGGAATTCATAAACCTCACCAACGGTAAGATCACCGATAGGATTGAAGTCTGCACCGCCGTCGCCATACTTTGTGTAATACCCCACATAAAGCTCATCGCGGTTTCCTGTTCCGGCCACAAGCCTTCCCTCGCTCTGCCCTATGGCATAAAGCGTGGTCATTCTGAGTCTTGGTGCGATGTTCTTAACAGCAGCATCGGTAAAGCCTTTGCATGAACCTTCCGCAGCCGCAAGAAGCTCTGCTCTCACCCCTGTCAGGTCAACTGTTCTGGTCTCAATCGAGAACTGCTCTGCAACTGCATTGGCATCATCTGTATCTTCACCAAAGTTGCGTTTTGCAAAGCACGGCATGATGACGCCCACAGTATCCTCACAGGCTATCTTGCAGATGATTCCCACCAGGGCGCTGTCCTTGCCGCCGGAGTTTCCGAAAATAATTCCGCTGCAGTGCGCGTTTTCAAGAAGCCCTCTTATCCACGCAACTCTGTTTTCAAGTTCCTGTTTATAGTCTCTCATAGCTGCTCCTTTTCGCCTTTGTTTCTTATACGATCCTTCGTCTATTTTATTGCCCTGCCGCCGCCTTTTCAACTGTTTTAGTTCTGTGAAGCGCCAGATTTGTGTTTATTTAATCAGGCCGTTATTGTATAATCCATAAGGCATTTACCTGAAAGGTGAAATACAAATTGAACATAGATAACTTAAAAGAAAATAATATCAGGCTTATGGTGACCGACCTGGACGGCACCCTGCTTGACAGCAAAAAAAGTCTGAGGAAAGAAACTGTAAACGCCCTGCAGGCAGCGTATGAAAGAGGAATAGAGATCGTACCTGCCACCGGCAGGTTTTTCAAAGCCCTTCCCGAAGCTGTCAGCGAGCTGCCATTCCTGCACTATGCCATTACCATAAACGGGGCTGAAATCATCGATCTTGTAAAAGATGCTTCAGCGGCAACCTTTGGCATACCTGTGCCGCAGGCGGTTGAGATCATGAAATATCTGGACACCCTGCCGATAGTCTATGACTGCTATATGCACAGCTGGGGCTGGATGACACGTTCCCTGCTGGAGCGGATACCTGAATTCATTCATGACAAAGCTGCTCTTGATTTTGTAAGACGCTTCAGGAATCCTGTTGATGAGCTGAAGGAATACATCTCCCGGGAAAATCCGGATGGATGCGTTCAGAAAATACAGTTCTTCACAAATGATCCGCAGCTCAGACTTGAGCAGCTGGAAAAAATCAAAGAGCTTTTCGGCGATGTTTCCGTCACATCGGCCTCATCAAATAATGTTGAAATAAACAATATCAGAGCAAACAAGGGACAGGCGCTAAAGACGCTTGCAGGCTATCTGGGGATAGATATGAAAAATACTGCAGCCTTCGGTGATGGCCTTAACGACCTTCCGATGATCAAAGCTGCCGGCCTTGGCATCGCAATGGCAAACGCCGAAGCCGCCGTACTTGAGGCGGCCGACTTCGTTACCCTCTCGTGCGATGATGATGGAGTTGCATACGCATTGAACGCCCTGTGATAAACAATGCTTACTGAATATATGATCTATACAGTTATTTTTAGGAGAAAAAAATGAAAAAGACAGTTATTTTATGTATACTGGCAGCACTGGCTGCCGCTGCAGTCCTTACAGGATGCGAAAAAAACTCCGGTACAGCTGAAACAACAGCCCCGCAGCAGGCTGCCGTAAGCCCGGTAAAGGAAACCCCACCTGCCGAAGAAGCTGATACATACTCGGTTTTTCTCGACTCTTTCAGCGAAGCGAAAAAGCTTGATCTGATAAAGTATCTTCGTGAAAATCTCGGCCTTAATCTGAAAGATGCTAAGCAGCTTACTGAAGCTCTTCCTGCAGAGGTATTTAAAGACATTCCTATGGAAGATGCTCTTGCGCGTGAGGAAGAACTTAAGAATTTCAATGCAGAAGTGCGTATCGTCGGAGCCGATGGTGAAGATATCTCTTCTGCCAGCGTAAATCCGCCTGATCCGGACAAGACCTATGATATTTATCTGGAAACCACTGATGACTCACGCAAAACATCCCTGATCAAAATCATAAGGGAAGTCTGCGGTTTAAACCTGGCTGATGCTAAAAGACTGGCAGAAAGTGCTCCGTGCGAATTTATCACCGGCGTTTCCGGCAGTGAAGCTGCTGAGATCTGCAGCCAGCTTGATTCTGTGGGCGCACGGTACAGTCTCAAAGAAAAATAAAGGACCTGCAGCTGTCAATCAGCATCCTGCATTACATATCCGCAGTCCTTACATATGAATTCAACGGTGCCGTTTTCTTTCTCATGCTCCTCAATGTCATGGCAAAGCAGAACGGCATCGTATGGTCTGGAGTAAGTTTTTATTGAAAAATTATCATATTCCAGGGAGGCTGATGATCCATCAGTGGTTTTAAACTCATTTACCACGTCAAGCCAGTCATACCAGTTGTCTTCTCCGAAACTTACAAAGCTTTCGCCTCTGTTTATCACGCCCACGGCATATGTGGCAGAGTCTTTCCCATCATCACCCATTATTTCTCTTATGGTTTTTTCACTGTTATTTACACCGTTTACGAACACATACATCTGTTTTCCGTCGTAATCCTGTATCTTCTCTGATATTACAACACTTACCCTGTCGCCTTCATCGAAATGTAGGTTGACTGTCAGCGGCACCCGGTGATATCCGGCAAAATCAAAAGTTTCCGTTACTGAATCGATAAGTTTTCCCTCTGCAGGAGTTTCAGCCTCACCGTCAAGCAGATAAATATCAAAAGTTACTTCTGTTGAAAACTCACCTGTCATGCATGATACATATTCCATTACACAGTTTTCAGTCATTTCAAATATGTTTGCAAAGAGCACCGGTTCCTGTGTCAGCGAAGTATTGCAGGCAAACACCGGCATATAATCATATGCATTTATGTCGATGGTTTCCACAGTGTATGGCGTGGTAAAAAAGTCGAAAGACTGAGGTGAACTTATTGAGCTGTCATAATATGAAAGGTAAAAATAACCGGCTTCTCCCCAGTTTTTTCCCCAACTGTTTCTTACAATCCAGGCACCGTTCTCCGCCGGTCCCCCTTTGCCGAAACATTCTGCAGGGAAGCTGTCATCCCATCCGATCACGGTTGCGGCATGATTTACACATACAGAAGGATCTCCGGTATAAGGAAAGGCAGAGTCATCTCCGGTGTTGTATGTAATGCTTACAGCCCGTCCGGCCAGCAGCTCACTTTTTATTGCCAATGTTCCTATCTCGTTGTATACGTAGTTTCCATCCATATCAACGGTGGAAGGATCGGGCAATATATTGCTGTTTTCAAGCTCATAATTATTCAGGAGCCTGTCCTCTTCCGGAAGGCTCCAATCGCCATCCGTACTTTTTTCACCGGCAGAGTTCACATATGGTGCAGCCTCCTCATTTACCGGCCCCATTCCCGCAGAATATGCCGTGGATGCATATATGGAAAAGCCTCCGAAATCATATATCTCATTTGTCTCACCGGTTCCGTTGTACAGGTGCATCCCTTCCCCGTCCTGCGCAGGAACAGCAGAATTTTCATTTATCGCACTGTTTGCAAACCATGCCAGATGCTTTTCCGAAAGATCCATGCTGCGCCCGTATTCCTTCCGGAATTCATCTGCAGTAAGCCCCATCTCATACAACATGCTTATTTCAGATGCGGCTGTGGTTGCAAAGCCCCAGCAGGTGCCCCACAGGCCCTGGTGACGCACTTCAGGAACAACATCAAAATCCCTCAGGTCAAATTTATCAGGAAAATCAATTGAAGACATCCCGTTGCTTCCTGTTTTGTAATAAAAAGCGGAAGGGGACATATCCATGGTAAAGCAGGAAGGCAGCCTGTCCATATTGTTCAGCAGTTCAATAAAACCGGCTTCCTTCTGCAGCTTTTCAGAAACAGCAGATACCGGTTCTGCATTGCCGCATGATGTGAGGCAAAGAGAAAATAATAAAAATACAAGGGTAACAATTTTAAGCCTGAACCGATTCATTAAAGCTTTCTTTCGAAAAAAGATTTTTATATCTGCTGCCTTTTGACCAGCTTGGCGAATGCACCGTCCTTTTCTATCAGCTCATCATAGGTACCGTCCTCTATGATTTTGCCGCCTTCCAGCATGATAACACGGTCACAGGTTTTGATAGTTGAGAGCCTGTGTGCCACAACAATTCGGGTGCATTTTAATGTATCCAGTGAATCCACAACTATCCGCTGTGTAATATTATCCAGTGCACTTGTTGCTTCGTCGAAAATAATGATATCCGGCTTTCCGATGATGGCTCTGGCTATTGCCACACGCTGTGTCTGTCCGCCGGATAAACCTCCGCCGCTTCCGGAAATCAGAGTCTCCAGACCCATCGGCAGTTTTTTGACAACGTCTTCCAGACCTGCCAGCCTTACTGCATCCCAGATCTCATCCTCCGTGCAGCCCGGCGCATTTATGGAAATATTATATTTCAGGCTTCCCGGGAACAGCTGTGCATTCTGCATTACCGTTCCTATCCTTCTGCGGATAGACCTGATATCAACTGTTTTCAGATCATTATTGTCATAAAATATGGAACCGCTTTCAGCCTTTTCAAGCCCCAGGAGCAGCTTAAGCAAAGTAGACTTTCCGCATCCGCTTTTGCCTACGATGGCAACATAAGAACCCGGAGCAATGTCCAGTGATATATCATTCACGATCAGCGGTGCATCCGGTTCATACCTGAATTTCAGATTTCTCAGCTGAAGGCCTCCCTTCAGTTTCTGAACTGTTCTTTTATTTGAGAATACCTCCGGCTCTGCCTCCAGGAACGGTTTAACCGTTTTAAGAGTTGCCGGCACACTTGAGAACAGCAGTGAGGCCTGAGTAAGCAGGTCAAGCGAGGAAACAAGCAGCGTAAAGATTGAAAGGAATACCATGTATCCAGCGCCATTCACTCCGTTTTTCATTGCCGCTAGGTAGATGACCAGCGATGCCGCAAGATTAAGAATTATGTTTATCAGTTCATAATACTTTACAACAAAAGACGGATTGTAAACACTTTTTGCCAGATTTCTGTAGCGGTCAGACCAGTTTGCAAATACCCTGTTTTCCGCGCCGGAGATGCGGATCTTCTGGATGCCGGTAAATGTGGAATGCAGGAAGCCTTCTTCTTCACTTTCTGCATCAAACATCCGCCCGAAATCCTGTGACTGTTTGTAAACTGCCAGGGCGCTTATCCCTACCTGAAGCATCAGGAAAATAAGTGTAGGCAGGACAAGGCTTGAATGCACCGTGAACACCTGGAATACATACATAAGGCACATTATTGCGCCCAGAATGGTTGACAGGATGAAGTCCAGAACTGTCGAAGATACCTGTGTGAGTATGAGTGCCCACTTTGTAACTGTTCCCGCAGGATACTTGTTAAAGAATTCCATCGGCAGGGAAAGCATTCGCATCATGACGGCGCTGTTAAGCGACACATCCATCTTTGCTTTCACATTCCCCATGTAAACGTTCTTGAAAAAGTTTAGGCCGAACACGGTAAAGTATGCAACTACCATCATGGCAAATGTCAGGATCAGCTGGCTGTACTGCCCGATGAATACGACCTCGTTATATATGTATGATGTAATTACAGGAATCAACAGGCCCGCAAGTGTTGCCAGCGCTGTGAAAACGATGATCCTGATATAATCTGAAGGTGCCAGGCTGTTAAAGATAAACCTGAAGAGTTCTTTTTTGTTCAGCTTTACCTGCGGGAAAGAACGATAGAAGCAGACTGCGCCCTCGCAGATCTCCCCTGCATTGTTCTTATCAATTTTGATGGCTTTGCCCGAAGCATTGTCTATATATACATATCCGCCGGATGTCGGCAGAAGTGCAGCCACGCTTCCGTTTTTCAGCGTTCCTATGTATACGCCGAACGCATCCTTGTACCAGTTTTCAGTCAGTCTGACCGTGCGGTACATTATGCCCTTAGGCTGCAGGACTTCCCTCAGCTGCTCTGTGACCGGCTTATCCTGTGTGATTTCAAATTCGCCGCGGATCTTAAAATAATTCAGGACAGTACGGATAGCGTTTTCGGATTTAACCACGCGTTCCTCAGAAAAAAGGTCGTAAAATTCTTCGCCGACAACAATTCCGGACATGCTGACAAAGGCATCGGAAATACGTTCCATGTCCTTAGTCTTTCGCTTCTTTACCTGTTCAGAAATATCCAGCGGCATAGTTTACTCCTGAGTGATCATTTTGTTGTAATAATCGCACCGTTCCATCAGGTCTGCGTGCTTACCGCGGTCTACCACCTGTCCTTCTTTCAGGACGATGATCTCATCGCAGTCACGTATGGTTGAAAGACGGTGTGAGATAACCACCATGGTGACACCAAGGTCTTTCATGGAATTCATCACCTGATTCTCGGTTTCGGCATCAAGGGCCGAAGTGGCTTCATCCAGGATGATTATTGAAGGCGTCACCGCCAGTGTTCTGGCTATTTCAAGACGCTGCCTCTGCCCGCCGGAAAAGTTCTTTCCGCCCTCCAGCACCTTTGAATTATAGCCCTTGTCTCTTCTTGAAATGTCGTTATGTATGCCGGCATTTCTTGCCGCGAGTATGGCCTCATAATCTTCTATGGAGTCATCCCACATTTTTATATTGTTCATGACAGTATCCCCGAAGAGGGAAATGTCCTGGTCTACAGATGATATGGAAGCCGTCAGTATATCCCGGTCTATCTCTTCCCTCGGAATGCCGTCCAGCAGGATTTTCCCGCTCCATGGCTTATACAGGCCTGTGAGCAGTTTTGCCAATGTTGACTTTCCGCTGCCTGAACCGCCGACGAACGCAACTGTCCTGCCCGGTTCCACCTTCATTGAAAAGTCTGTGATAAGCGGAGGTGAAAGAGGACTGTATCCGAAAGTGATGTTTTCAAACTCTATCTTTCCGCTGAGCAGCTCATATTTTTTATTCTCATCAAACGGTTTGATCTCGGAAGGAATATCTTCCTCATATTCCATAACATCCTCGTATCTGGAAATATCCACCTGAAGTGTCTGGAATTCACGGTAAACATTGAGGATCTGCACCGCCGGGTTGGAAAATGCACTCAGATATCCGGTGAATGCCGAAATAATACCCATTGTCCAGTCGCCCCTTATAAGAAGGCCGACCGAGAAGCACAGAACTACCGCCCCGAACAGGTTGTTTATCAGCTCAGGAAGCACTGTGTGGATGCTGTCCTGTTTTGTGATCTGCGCAGTTACGGCAACACTTTCCGCATGGCTTCCGGCCCATTTTTCAAAGAAGCTGTCCTCCACTCCGGCTGACTTTATGGTATCTATCATGCTTATGCCTATATAGGCATCCATGTTGTTTTCAATAGACGCTGTCTTCTCCCTGCGGGCAAGATTCAGACGGCTCTTAAGTGCATTATTCGTGATGATCAGGTTAACTGCAACAGAAACAAGGCCTATTATTGAAAGCAGCGGACTGTATGTAAACATCACGATCAGATAAACGATCATGGTGCACAGGTCCAGAAACAAAGGCACTCCGGTTACAATAAAAATATTAGAAATATTGGCGAGAGCGCTCTTTCTGCCTATCAGATCGCCGTCAGATCTCTGGGCAAAGAATTCCATCGGCATACGCAGAATGTGCCACATATATGATGTGTTGGCGGAGATAGACATCTTGCCCCTCATTTTATACAGGAATGATGTCTTGATCCATTCCGCTATGATCCTGATAAGTGCCAGCGCGCCGAATGATATGAAGAACACGTTTTTCCACAGTTCCGTATTGCTGCCCTGGAGTATGTAATCCACAAAAATGCGTGGGAAAAGCGGCATAAGAATGCCCACCAGCGTAATGACAAGGTAAGCCAGAAGAACCATGATTATCATCTTGCCTGCGCCCTTCAGCTGTTCTTTTACAAAGCCGCTGATGGAATCAGGCTTTCCGCCGGGTTCAAAATTCTCCGTCGGTTCAAATGTCATGCAGACATTTGAATAATGATGGGCAAACTCATCTGCACTGTATTTGCAGAGGCCTTTCCCCGGATCATTAACATAGTACGTATCTTTTTTTATGCCGTTAAGAACAACAAAATGATTTCTGTCCCAGAAGATCATGCACGGGAATGTCATGCCCATCTGAAGCAGAGCCAGAGGACGCATATATGCATCGGCCTTCAGTCCGTAATTTTCCGCTGCACGCTTTATCTTGCCTGCGCTGCTGCCGTCTCTGGAAACACCGCAGTCTTTGCGCATCTGTGAAAGCGGAACGTATCTGCCGTAATATGCCAGGATCATATCAAGGCATGCTGCGCCGCATTCCAATGCTTCCATCTGCATGACCACCGGAACTTTTGCCACACCTTCTTTAATTGGTTTGTTTCCTGACTTCTTACTCATCTGTTCTCCCAAAAAGAACGTTTGATAACGTTACGCTCTGTGTAACAATATCACATGAAAACATCTCTCCCGCCGGATCTTCCGCAGTCTGCCCCGTGAAAATATAGCTCATATAGTAAGGCTCCTGTCCCGGATATACATCCATCTGAAAGAGTTCATTATCTGTGTATTTAAAAAATTCTCCGTAGAGTTCGTCATATCCGCCGGCAGTCGTGCCGCTTATGACAATGCCCTCAAGACCGTTCTCAAACCTGACTCTGGCGCCGGTCGTAATGCCTGATTTAAGATATTTTTCCTCAGACATTACCGTATCGAACAGCACATAATTGCCGGAATCATCCAGCTGTTCCAGGTAACTGAAAAGTACCCGGTAAGTATTGTCATCTTCAAGATTAAGCTGTTCCTTAAAATAAGCGCGGATCCTGTCCAGGCTGATGGCCCCGTCGCAATGCGCAGTTACGGTTATCTTGTTTTCCAGCCTGCCGGTAAATACAAAAACAAATGCAGCTATAGTCATGATCAGAAGGATTATCAGAACTATTATGGGACCGGGTCTGGTAACATTGATCATCCGGTTCATCTGATCAGATGATGTGATTTTTTTATCTTCCATGCTCCACCATCCCTGTAAGCACCTGATAAGGAGCGGCCGTGCCGGTCACTATCCTGTAATCCGTTATTCCCGAGATCTTTTCTTCAAATACGGCGCTCCCCAGAATATATGACATATCCTCGCTGCATTTTCCGCTGTTGAGGAAATTCCGGAAAACCAGGTCATCCGAATTGCAAAGATCTTCATATGTAAAATAGGAGTCGCCAAAAAGATTTTCGATAGTCCCGCGGTGATTTCCAACCCATATCTCATCACCCGGTTTCACTTCATTGCGGTAATACATAGGAAGCATGAATACGACCGATGTTTCTGAAGGTTCGCAGTATCCGCTCACATTGACGGTCATTCTTCCCGCAAAAAGCCATACTGCCGCACAGATCACAACTGCAGCCACAATTATGGCAGGCAGAAGCTTTCCTGCTCCGGCAATTTTCAGGTAGGAGCGTTTTATGGTTTTTTTATCGTCAACTATTATCCGGTTTTCTTCCAACGAAATGTACTCCGCACACCTTTTTCTATAGTTAAATATTATACTCCGTCAAAGGGTCATTGTCATCGTTGGTATTTTTTTTTGAAGTTAAAATTTTACACGTAAACATCACAAATCAAGAGTTTGGTCTTCAGCATCCAAAAAACATCCACGCAAGACCAAACATTATTCTACTTTGGTCCTATACACCCCTGAAACGCCTCCGCAGGACCAAACGCTGTTTTACTTTGGTCCTATACACCCCTGAAACGCCTCCGCAGGACCAAAC
>JAZUFV010000033.1:0-10445 GCA_045640845.1 Lachnospiraceae bacterium | reverse complement strand
AATAAAGATACTTCCGCCTGATATAAACGAGGCGGTGAGCGGTTTTGCGGTAAGCGGAAACTCCATCAGATACGGCCTTTCAGCAATAAAGGGCGTGGGCAAGAACATTATCGATGCCATCGTTAAAGAACGGGAAATGGCCGGCCCGTTTGCAGACCTTTATGATTTTGTGCTGAGGCTTGCTGATAAAGACATCAATAAACGCCTTGTTGAGGCACTGATAAAAGCCGGCGCGGTTGACTGCTTCGGCCTCACAAGAAAGCAGCTTATCCACATTTATATGGATGTCATGGATGAAGTGGCAAAGGATAAAAAGACGGCAATGAGCGGCCAGCTGAGTCTGTTTGACATTGTGGACGACAGCTGCAAGGGAGCTTTCCAGGTGAAGGTGCCTGATGTGGGCGAGTTTGATAAGGAAGTTCTCCTGAATTTTGAAAAAGAGGTGACCGGCATATTCATAAGCGGCCATCCGCTTGATGAATACATGGATATCATCATGAAGAACGGCACAGCCCGCACGGCTGATTTCATCCTTGATGATGAAGGAAAGACTGTTGTTAAGGATCAGGCGGCTGTCACGGTGGGCGGCATCATTTCGAGGGTGACAAACAAGTCGGCAAAGAGCGGTCAGCCTATGGCATTCGTCACGCTGGAAGATACGGTGGGAAGCATTGAAGTTATTGTTTTTCCGAAGAATTATGCAGCTGCCCGCCCTATGATATTTGAGGGCAGCAAGGTTCTTGTGAAAGGCCGTGTTAATGCAGGCGAAGAGGAAGATGCCAAACTGATAGCTGACAGCATGATATCGTTTGATTCAATAGGCCGGCAGATCTGGATAAAGTTTAAAAACTATCAGGCATTCAAGCAGGAGGAACAGTATGTTTCATCCCTCGGGAGCATTTCTGAAGTAAAGGGAGATGCCGAGCTGGTAATCTTCCTTAATGAAGAAAGACAGACAAAGGTTATGGGCGGAAACTTCTGCATCAGCCCTTCGGAAAGCGTTCTGAACCTCCTTAAGAAACGCTTCGGCGAGGGCAATGTGGCCGTTATGTACAGGAAAATATGATCACATCAAAGAACAACACGCAGGTAAAAAATATAAGAAAGCTTATGGAATCATCAAAGGAAAGGTCTGAAAAGGGCCTTTTCATTGCTGAAGGAAAGAGGCTGGCCACGGAGACACCGAAGGAGCTTCTGGAGTGTCTTTTTGCATCAGAGACATACGCAGCAGAAAATCCGGGATGGGAAGAGGACTGCCCTTGCGAGATCCTTGCTGACGATGTTTTCAGATCCCTTTCGGACACGGTAAACCCGCAGGGCCTTCTGGCTGTTGTAAGGCAGCCTTCATACAGCCTCAGTGAGATTGCAGGAAAGGAAAGGCTTTTTGTTCTTCTTGACGACATAAGGGATCCGGGAAACCTGGGAACAATAGTCAGGACAGCTGAGGCGGCGGGAGCATGCGTGATCATGAGCCCGGGCTGCGCCGATATATTTAATCCGAAGGTCATCAGGGCCACAATGGGAAGCATATACCGTGTGCCTTTTGTTTCCGCAAAAATGACAGAGGCGGTCAGCATTCTTAAAGAAAACAGGGTGCTTGTCTGCGCAGCAGCCCTTGACGGCTCGGTCCCATACAGGGAAGTTGAATATAAAAATTCAAAATATACAGGAACTGCGTTTATAATCGGCAACGAGGCAAACGGTGTAAGCCCGGAAGTGCAGAAGGCCGCAGATATACGTGTGCGTATACCTATGCAGGGTATGGTAGAATCACTGAATGCAGCAGTAAGTGCAGCTGTTCTTTTGTACAATATTGCATAAATATACAATTATTATGCAAAATATGCAAAACAAGTGTTGACTTTCAGCCACTTAAGTCTTATAACTAACTCCAGATGCTTTAAAAACAGGAAAAGAGGTTATATGACAATGAACAAAGCTGACATCAAAAAAGTAGTACTTGCCTATTCAGGCGGACTTGATACATCCATCATCATCCCATGGTTAAAAGAAAATTATAACAACTGTGAAGTTGTTGCTGTTGCTGCAAACGTAGGACAGAACGACGAGCTGGACGGCCTTGAGGAGAAGGCTCTCAAGACAGGCGCATCAAAGCTGTATATTCTTGATCTTATGGATGATTATACAGATAACTATATCATCCCTACAATGAAGGCCGGCGCTAAGTATGAAGGCTACCTTCTTGGAACATCAACAGCCCGCCCATGCATCGCAAAGGCTCTGGCTGAGATAGCTGTTAAGGAAAAAGCAGACGCCATTGTTCACGGATGCACAGGAAAAGGAAACGATCAGGTTCGTTTTGAACTGGGTCTGATGCATTTCCTCCCTGGAATGCCTATCATTGCTCCTTGGAGAGAGTGGGACATCAAGTCACGTGATGAAGAAATTGACTACGCTGAAGCTCACAATATACCTCTTAAGATAAACCGTGAAACCAACTACTCAAAGGACAAGAACATGTGGCATCTTTCACATGAAGGTCTTGACCTTGAAGATCCGGGCAATGAGCCTCAGCTGGAAAGCAAGACTTTCCTGGAGATGGGTGTTTCACCTATGAACGCTCCTGATGAGCCGACATATGTAACAATTGATTTTGAACAGGGTATTCCTGTTGCAATAGACGGAGTAAAGAAGAGCGCTAAGGATATCATCCTTGACCTTAACGTGCTCGGCGGCAAGAACGGCATCGGAATCTTTGATGTTGTTGAAAACCGTCTTGTGGGCATGAAGAGCCGCGGCGTTTATGAAACACCTGGCGGAACCATTCTTTACGCAGCACATGAAACACTTGAGACCATTACTCTTGATAAGAACACCATCCATGAGAAGGAAAAACTGGCAGTAAGGTTTGCGGAGCTGGTTTACAACGGCGAGTGGTTCTCACCTCTCCGCGAGGCTCTTTCGGCTTTCGTAGACAAGACTCAGGAGAAGGTTACAGGCAAGGTTAAACTGAAGCTTTACAAAGGCAACATCATCAAGGCCGGCGTATGGAGCCCATATACACTGTACAGTGAAGAGATCGCAACATTTGGAGAAAGCGATTATAACCAGGCAGATGCAACAGGCTTCATCAATCTTTTCGGACTTCCGACAAGGGTTCAGGCCATGGTCAACAAAGCAAACGGAGAGGCATAAATTTAAATGACAAAGATGTGGGAAGGCCGTACAGACGGCGTAACAGCCAAAGCGGCTGACGACTTTAATTCATCAATATCGTTTGATCAAAGGCTTTATAAGGAAGACATAGAGGGAAGCATGGCTCACGCAGCCATGCTTGCTTCTAATAATATTATAAGCTTTTCCGAGGCGGATGAGCTGATCGACGGGCTCTCCGGAATCCTGAGCGATCTTCAGGAAGGGAAGCTGGCCATTGATCCTGACTGCGAGGATATCCACATGTTCGTGGAAGCTGTCCTTACGGAGCGCATAGGCGATACAGGAAAGAAGCTGCATACTGCAAGGAGCAGGAACGATCAGGTGGCACTTGACCTGAGGCTGTACCTCAGGAAAATTTGCGACGAGATAGGCGGGGATCTTGCAGAGCTTATCAGCGTTGTTACAGGCAAGGCAGAGGAATATAAAGATACCATCATGCCGGGTTATACCCATCTTCAGAGGGCTCAGCCTGTTACATTCGGGCATCAGCTCCTGGCGTACGCGATGATGCTTCTCAGGGACGTTGACCGAATGAAAGACTGCAGGAAGAGGATAAACGTAAGTCCTATAGGCAGCTGCGCACTTGCAGGAACAACATATAATACAGACAGGTTCTTTGAGGCTGAAAAACTTGGCTTTGACGAGGTCTGCCAAAACTCAATTGACGGTGTTTCCGACAGGGATTTCTGCGTTGAGATGATCTCATGCATAGCCATGATAATGATGCATCTTTCACGCTTTTCAGAGGAAATAGTTCTCTGGTCAAGCTGGGAGTTTAAATTTATTGAGCTTTCGGACGCATATACAACAGGCTCATCCATTATGCCGCAGAAGAAGAATCCGGATATGGCCGAGCTTGTAAGGGGAAAAACAGGCCGTGTGTACGGAGACCTTATGGGAATACTGACCACGCTTAAGGGCCTGCCTCTGGCATACAATAAGGATATGCAGGAAGATAAGGAAGGCGTGTTTGACGCATGCGATACGGTGCTCAAATGCCTTGAGATATTCACAGGCATGGTGAAGACCATGAAGGCCGTTCCTGAAAACATGAGGAAGGCTGCACAGGGCGGATTCATAAATGCAACAGATCTGGCAGATTATCTTGTGGGAAAAGGACTTCCGTTCCGTGAGGCATATAAGATCTCAGGGAGGATCGTTTCATCCTGCATTAAAGAAGGAAAAGTCCTTGAAACATTGAGCCTTGAGGAGTATAAAGAGTTTTCGGAGCTTTTCGCCGGCGATGTTTACGATGCAGTGAACCTTGACAACTGCCTGAACAAGAGGACAAGCTTTGGCGGTACCAGCGTTGAGTCGGTAGAAAAGCAGATAAAATATGTAAGGGAGAAACTGGCTTGAAAAAAGTTTTTGTTGACGGCAGCCAGGGCACAACAGGGCTCCGCATAAGGGAGCGCCTGGCAGGCAGAAATGATATTGAAGTTGTGACCCTGCCTGAAGAGCTGAGAAAAGATGCTGCGGCCAGAAAAGATATAATCAACAGTTCGGACATCGTTTTTCTGTGCCTGCCTGATGCGGCAGCCATAGAAGCCGCAGAGATGGCGGTGAATCCGGAGACGGTGATCATTGATACATCCACAGCACACAGGGTGAGCGAGGGATGGACATACGGATTTCCGGAAGTAAACGGGCTCAGGACAAAGATAAAGACTTCAAAGAGAATAGCAAATCCGGGATGCCATGCCAGCGGATTTATTGCACTGGCAGCCCCTCTGGTAGGTGCAGGGATCATTCCGGAAGATGCTTGCTTAAGCGCATTCTCGCTTACCGGTTATTCAGGCGGCGGAAAGAAGATGATAGCCGATTATGAAGGAAGAAGCAAAGAAGGGCATGACCTGTACGCCGCTCCGAGGATGTACGGGCTCACCCAGCAGCATAAACATCTTCCGGAAATGGCAAAGATAAGCGGGCTGATAAACCAGCCGGGGTTCTGTCCGATAGTTGCGGATTATTATGCAGGAATGGAAGTGGTGATAACCCTTTTTGCAAAAGACATACGGGAAACGGCCGCTGACATTAAGGAAGTGTATAAAAATTATTATACGGAAGGGCTTGTAAAATATGCTGAAGGCTCTGACGAGGCGGGCTTTGCGGCAGGCAACAAGCTTGAAGGAAAGGATTCAATGGAAGTTTCCGTATTCGGAAATGAGGAACGGATACTTCTTGTATCAAGGTTTGATAATCTGGGGAAGGGCGCATCCGGTGCGGCCATCCAGAATATGAATATAGTTATGGGGACAGATGAGAAAACAGGTCTGTCTGAGTGAGGAAAGAAATGAAGTTAATTGAAGGCGGTGTATGTGCCGCAAAAGGATTTAAAGCTGGCGGCATTCATTGCGGAATAAGGAAAAATCATGAAAAAAAGGATCTTGCCCTTATATTAAGTGAGGTTCCGGCCAGCGCGGCAGCAGTTTATACCACAAATCTTGTTAAGGGAGCTCCGCTTGCCGTAACCAAGGCGCACATTGCAGACGGAAAGGCAAGAGCCATCATCTGCAACAGCGGAAATGCAAATACATGCAATGCAAACGGGACAGAGATAGCAGAGGAGACCTGCGATATCCTGGCAGCTGAGCTGGGAATAGATGCTGAAGACATTGTTGTTGCTTCAACAGGCGTGATAGGGCAGGTAATGGAAATAGAGCCTTTTAAAACAGGCATACCTGTGCTGGTGAAGAGTATTTCCGATGACGGAAGCGATGACGCCGCACTGGGAATCATGACAACTGACACGGTGATCAAGAAAGTTGCCTGTGAGTTTGAGATAGGCGGAAAAACATGCCGCATAGGCGGAATTGCAAAGGGCAGCGGAATGATCCACCCTAACATGGCGACCATGCTGGTGTTCATCACAACGGACGCAGCCATTGCACCGGAGATGCTTGATAAGGCCCTGAAAAGCGATATAAAAGATACATTCAACATGGTGAGCGTTGACGGAGATACATCCACAAACGATATGGTTGTTGTCCTGGCAAACGGTATGGCAGGAAATGCAGAAATCAAAGAAGACGGACCAGAGTTTGCTGAGTTCATGAAGGCGCTGAATACAGTGACTGTGGGACTTTGCAGGAAGATTGCCGGTGACGGCGAGGGCTCAACAAAGCTTCTTGAATGCAAGGTCAGCGGCGCTGCAGATATTGCAATTGCCAAGACTGTTGCAAAGAGCGTTATTACAAGCAGTCTTCTTAAGGCTGCCATGTTCGGCGCTGACGCAAACTGGGGAAGAGTACTGTGTGCCATAGGATACAGCGGAGCTGATGTTGATGTTGAAAAGATCGATGTAAGCTTTGAAAGCGCAGCAGGAAA
The DNA here is from genome assembly GCA_045640845.1 of Lachnospiraceae bacterium. GTDB lineage: Bacteria > Bacillota > Clostridia > Lachnospirales > Lachnospiraceae > RGIG5612. The sequence continues at coordinate 3,941 of JAZUFV010000033.1, read as the reverse complement.
GATACTGGTCTGCGAAAACGGAGCAGGAGTTGATTTTTCTGAAGAGATTGCCAAGGAGATCCTGCTTAAAGAAGAGATTGACATTCTGGTAGACCTTAACAGCGGTGACTGTGAAGCCACAGCATGGGGCTGTGACCTCACTTATGATTATGTAAAGATAAACGGCGATTACCGTACCTGATGGAGGAGTTATGGATAAGGATTTTTCAAATCTGCAGCGTGCAGAGGTGCTTACAACGGCCCTGCCGTATATAAAAAGGTATAACGGTAAAGTTGTTGTTGTAAAATACGGCGGAAACGCCATGATAAATGAAGAACTGAAGCAGCAGGTGATGCAGGACGTTGTGCTTCTGTGGCTAATTGGTGTGAAGATCGTGCTTGTTCACGGAGGCGGACCTGAGATCAACGAGCTTATGGACAAACTGGGGAAGGTGCCGGAGTTTGTCAACGGCCTTCGCGTTACCGATGAGGAGACCATAGACATTGTCCAGATGGTTCTTGCGGGAAAGGTAAACAAAACTCTGGTAAGCCTTCTTGAAAAATACGGCGGAAACGCAGTGGGGCTTTCGGGAGTTGACGGCTGCATGATAGAGGCGGAGCCGAAAGACCCTGCGCTTGGCTTTGTGGGAAATGTTATAAAGATAAATGCAGAGCCTGTAATTGACCTGCTTGACCGAGGCTACATTCCGGTAATATCCACAGTGGGCTGCGACCGCAGCGGAAATATATACAATATAAACGGCGATACGGCAGCTGCAGACATCGCAGCAGCACTCGGCGCAGAGCGAATGATAATGATGACGGATGTAAACGGCATACTGAAAGATGCGGGCGATCCTTCATCACTGATCCCGGAGCTCACGGTGGACGAGGCGCTTAAGCTTTATGATGAAAAGGTCATAAGCGGCGGAATGATACCTAAGGTTGACTGCTGCATACATGCCATAAAGGCAGGCGTTAAAAATGTTGTAATCATGAACGGCACAGTTCCGCACTCGGTAATAATGGAACTTCTTACCGATGAAGGTGCGGGCACAATGATAAAGGAAGCATAAAATGGGAATCAGAGAGATTGATGATGAATACGTGGCACATACATACAAGCGTTTTCCTGTGGAAATAACAAAGGGACAGGGCTCGCTGGTTTATGACGCAAACGGCAAAGAGTATATCGATATGGGAAGCGGCATTGCCGTGACCAGCTTCGGCATCGGCGATGAAAAGTGGAAAGAGGCTGTTACGGGACAGATCGGAAAGATCCAGCATATGAGCAACCTTTACTACACAGAGCCTTGTGCGAAGCTTGCGGAGATGCTCTGCAAAAAGACCGGCATGAAAAGAGTATTCTTTTCAAACTCCGGAGCAGAGTCAAACGAATGCGCGATAAAGGTTGCACGTAAGTACGCAGCTGAGCATAAAGGACCGGAGTATTTCACCATCGTTACCCTGAAGAACAGCTTCCACGGCCGTACGCTCACAACCCTTGCGGCAACGGGGCAGGATCATTTTCATGAGCTGTTCAAGCCTCTCACACCGGGTTTTGAAAGCGTTGAAGCCGGAAATATAGAAGCACTTAAGGCACTGGCAGCAGAAAAAAAGATAGCAGCTGTCATGGTTGAATGCATTCAGGGCGAAGGCGGAGTCATTCCTATGACCGCAGAATATGCAAAGGCACTGAATGATTTTGTTAAAGAAACGGATACGCTTCTGCTTGTTGATGAAGTGCAGACAGGAAACGGACGCACCGGCGCTCTTTATGCATACATGAAACTGGGGCTTGAGCCTGATGTGGTTTCCACAGCAAAGGGCCTTGCCGGCGGACTTCCTCTGGGAGCTACTATGCTGAACGAAAAGGTTAAAGATACACTGGGCTACGGCGACCACGGCTCAACATTCGGAGGAAACCCTGTTTGCTGCGCGGCAGCACTGAGCATAGTAAGCCGTCTGGATGATGATTTTCTTGCAGAAGTAAGTAAAAAGGGCAACATTATCAGGCAGACACTTGAGGGCGCACCGGGAATTGAATCTGTTGACGGAATGGGCCTGATGGTTGGAATAAAGACTGTAAAACCTGTTAACATGGTCATTGCTGAGTGTATGGAGAACGGAGTTCTGTGCCTCACGGCAAAAGATAAGCTGAGGCTCCTTCCGGCTCTCAACATTCCGGAAGATCTGCTTAAGAAGGCTCTGGATGTTATTCTGAAGGCCTGTGCATAAAGGAGAAAAGATGGATCTTAAAAACAGGAATTTTTTAAAGCTTCTTGACTTTACACCGGAGGAGATAAATTATCTGCTGGAACTGGCTGCAAAACTGAAGGCTGATAAGAAGGCAGGTAAGCCTCACAAGATGTGCGAGGGAAAAAATATAGCACTTATTTTTGAAAAGACAAGCACCCGTACGAGGTGTTCATTTGAGACCGCTGCATATGACCTGGGAATGCATGTGACTTATCTTGATCCAAAGTCTTCACAGCTTGGGAAAAAGGAAAGCGTGGCTGATACTGCCCGCGTGCTGGGAAGAATGTTTGACGGCATCGAGTACCGCGGCTACGGACAGGAGATCGTGGAGACCCTGGCAGAGTATTCGGGGATTCCTGTATGGAACGGCCTTACAAATGAATTCCATCCTACTCAGATACTGGCAGACTTTCTTACAATAAGAGAGCACTTCGGCAGCCTTGCGGGAAAGAAGCTTGTATATATGGGCGATGCCCGCTACAACATGGGCAATTCCCTTATGGTGGGATGCGCAAAGATGGGCATGAATTTTGTTGCCTGCGCGCCGGAAAAATATTGGCCGGCGGATGAACTTGTCACAATCTGCAAAGAAATCGCCAAAGAGACCGGCGGAAGCGTGGAACTGAGTGATGTACCGGCAGATGCTGTTAAAGGAGCCGATGTGATCTACACGGATGTGTGGGTTTCTATGGGCGAACCGGATGAACTTTGGGCAGAAAGGATAAATGACCTGATGCCGTATCAGGTGAATTCAGAACTGATGAAGGCTGCAGGTCCTCAGTGCCGCTTCATGCATTGCCTGCCGGCTTTCCATGACCTGAACACTGAGATCGGAAAAGATATTCATGCAAAGTTCGGAATTGATGCCATGGAGGTGACGGACGAAGTTTTTGAAAGCCCGCAGAGTATTGTCTTTGACGAGGCGGAAAACCGGATGCATACCATAAAAGCCGTGATGGCGGCAACACTGTGAATTTGGGGGGGGGACGCAAAAGCGTCCCCGTTTTTTATGACTGGCACATCTCCAAATGCAGTAAGGAAATGCAGTCCTCTGGTAATGCAGGCGGCCGCAGAGGAAAGTTCTACACGAAAAGCGGAAAAGACGTGAATCGTGTAGAAAAAGCGAGTACGGGTGAGAGCAAGCCAGAGGGCCCAAGTGTTGACATTGGGAAGTTAATAAATTATAATGCAATTTTGTAATAATTTCGTAACATTTTTAAATCCGGAACGGAAAGGTTCCGGAAACAAGAAGTATGAAATTTGACGGAAGAAAAATTGTATATGCAATAACTGTCATTGCACTGGGCATATCTGTATTTATTCTTGTAAACTTTGCGGGGCCTTCAAGGGCAGCAAAACAGGAAAGCGAAAGCACGGCAGCAGTAGAAGCTGCTCCTGAGCAGAGCCTGGCAGCTTTTGAAGAGAAGACGACATCATCTGAAACCATGCCGGAAACCGGGGAAGAAACCGAAGATGAGGCTTCAGACCGGGAGCTTGCTGAAGAGACTGCTGATGAGTACGAAGATGATTCTGAGGACCAGCTTAGTGAAGAAGAACGGCTTGCCGAGGAAGAACGGATTGCAGCCGAGGAAGCTGAAAGGGCAGAGGCAGAACGCATTGCGGCCGAAGAAGCTGAAAGAGCAGAAGCTGAGCGCATAGCAGCCGAAGAGGCTGAAAGGGCAGAGTCAGAACGCATTGCAGCT
>JAZUFV010000032.1:0-4111 GCA_045640845.1 Lachnospiraceae bacterium | reverse complement strand
GGAGCTCTAATTGTCTTCCTAAGACCGCTTGGCCTCCGACTTATGTAGGACGGATATCGTATTTATCCATTGCCTCCAGTCGGGTGAGCTCTTTCGTGACAACCTGACGTCCGATGTCTACCCGTTGTTCTTTTGTGTATTTCATGTGACACCTCCATGAGTAGATATATCGTAGATATGATTACTTGATAATTAAGATGTTACTCTTGCTTAAAAGTAATGTCTACAATTGTGGGTGAGTGTCCACTTCAAGCGACCCCACGGAAGCACCCACCTAAAAGGCCCCACGGAAGCCAGACCCCACAAAACTTTGGAGACCCATATTGTTGATTAGCACACTCTATACGGCTTGATTCATCACTTTATTTTCTGTCGATTATCACTCTATACACACCGGTATTCATTTTATTTAGTGCCTCTTTTGCAGATTGGATTATACAACTGCACTTTATTTATGGCTGCTGTGGGGCCAACCCCACACCCCAGGATTTATCGTATCTGTTTCAGGAAGCAATTGAAAAAAAACGGCATCTGCCGATACCGCCTTCTTCCTTAAACTTACATGTCAGGCCGCTTCCCAGCGCCCTCTTATCCTGCCACGTAATAAAGCTGTTTTACATGACTGTGCTGAATGGTGCTGCATTCTCTTCGCGTTCTGAAAGGAAAGAAACCGCCTCTTCGTATTTATCCAGGGTCATTATGAATCCCCACAGGAAAAACAGGTCGTGTTCCGCTTTCCTGAGCCGCTGTCTTAATTCATTTATCTCTTCATTTTCTGTCCTGCTGGTTTCAAATCCGTTATAAAAATATCTGTTCATTCTGCATCCTTTCCGGCCTTTATGCCAGTTCACATTCGTTTATTGCCTTCATTGCTGCCTCTGCGTTTACTTCTGTGCATCCTGCATTTCCTGCGATGAGCATGGCCGCACTGCACAGCCTGTTCAGTACACGGGGCGTACCGTTTGCTGCATTCAGAAGAGTTTCCACTGCATTGTCGCCGAATACCGGCAGATGACAGCCGGCACCTTTGATCTTACTTTCTATGTAGATCCTTCCTTCTTCTTTTGTAAGTCCCTCAAGATTGTAGGTCATGACAAGCCGCTGCCTAAGGGGTTCATGTGACGAAAGCTTTAGTGTGCTGTTAAGCTGCGGCAGACCTGCAAGCACAACAACTGCCCGATCCCTTGAGTCCATTTCAAAGTTGAAAAGCATCTTGAGTTCATTAAGTATTGCATTTTTTATATAGTTGGCTTCATCAAGTATGAATACAGGGGTCCTTCTTTTATCCAGCGCAAGCCGTGTGATCTCTTCCTGTATCATCCGGAAATTTTCGTTTTTCCTGAATGAAGGCATAAGCCCCAGACCTGTTGCCATTTCACGGTAAAAATCATTTACGGTAAGTGTTGAAAGACTGGAATAAACCACCCTGTACATTGATGTGTTCAGTGAAGCTGCCCAGTTCCTGAGTATTGTGGTCTTGCCTCTTCCCGGCTCCCCTGTGAGCAGTCCGAAACCTTTTATATCAGCAAGTATGCCGAGCCTTGCCATTGCTTCATTGTATTCCGTACTTTTTATGATTATGTCCTTTGAGTTCTTGATAAACGGATCGAACTCCAGTCCGAACTTTGCTATATAATTCATGTTCATCCTTCACCTCCGGTAAGACGTACTTTTTCTCTTTTTATAAGTGAGTTGTCATGTTTATTCAGAAGCTTTATAGGTGTAAGCACGCCATCTGCTTCCACAACAAATATCTTTTCAAGATCCGGTGAATACCTTAAACGTATACGCTGTCTTGAAAATCTGCATTCCACCTCATACTCAACATGATCTATCACCACGACATTATCCGCAGAAACCCGGCGTTCGATCTCCAGAAGGAAACTGCTGTCAAGCTGCTCCTTGCTGAGCCTCCTTATATACTCAGGTTCTGAGAAAAATCTGTCAGAAGGAGTTTTTCCTTTAAGGGAGGAGTGTGGTGTCTGGTTATAACGGTTTACATATGTCATAAGACTTCCCCTCAGCTCATCAAGGGAATGGAAATCTTTCATGTCAAGTCCTGCAAGCCAGAAGTCCCTTAAGCCACGGAACCACCTTTCAATCTTGCTTTTTTCAGTTGGTGAATACGGATGACAGTAATGGATAACGGAACCCGTGCGCGCTGCAAGAAGTTCCATCTGTTTGTTTTTGTAGCTGGGGCCATTGTCGAAGTTATAAAGGACCGGGCGTCCGTACTTTGTAACAGCTGATCTCAGTACTGACATAAGGCTGATGAAGCTGTCATTAAAAAATACATCTGCACCAACTATAAACCTGCTTGCATCGTCTATGAGTGCGATTATGTAAACCCTGCGTTTTCTTCCATCAGCAGTAGTAAGGTAAGGGCCTGAACAGGAATCACCGCACCACACCTCATTGATATGTGCACGCTCATACCTGTGCATGTCCTTATTGCTGTCCATGCGTTCTTCCATTTCGATATTGTTTATATACCTGTTTACAGTGGAAGATGAAACCTGCCCCGGGAGTATGTCTCCGTCATCAAGAAGTTTCCTGTAGATGGATGTTGCAGGCATACGAGGGTATAAGGTTTTGACATGGCGTATTTTTTCTCTCAGCTCCTCATCAAGTTTTCTCGGTACTCCTGCATCAACACGGCTTGCAGGAATCAGTGCATCAAATCCGCCTTTCCTGTAAAGTTCAAGCCAGTGTTCAATTGTTGTATCGGCAAAATGCCTGACTGAGCCATCCGGCTGCGGTATCCCTTTTGCTGCAGCCTCACGGAAATAAGCACTGAGCGAATCGTAATCATCACCCGGTCCGTTAAGGACAGGTGCGATTGCCGAATAACGCATAAGTGCTATGTCATGTTTCTTTTCCTGGTCCATTTTTGTTATGTCCTCCTGTTTTTTCTTTAATATAAACAGAAACTGATATTTAATCGTGTAAGGTTATGTGGTATTTATGAGCAGTATATTCGGGGTTCTTTTATTCTGCATGAACTGGCGGCAGAAGTTCATGAAACATCCGGATACCAGGTCATTAAGATCATGTAATGAAAGTGAGAATGACAGGATACGCTGTTCCCAGTGCCTGCGGAACTGTCTGACAGAATAACGGAGGCTGCTGTAGTCCAGCTGGTTATCCTCCCTGAGTACGTCAGACGTAGGAGCAATACCGAGAGATGCAGCGGCTGCAGCGGCATGGTCACATAATGAAAGCTGGGAATAGGGAACTATGGATGAAGGAAGCAGTGCATGGGTGCTGCCGCAGAAAGAACATCTGACCCTGCAGATTTTAACAGGGAACTTTGATCCTTCACGCTTAATATACCTTTTATAATAAGCATGGACATAGAGGCAGGCAGAATGCCTGCATGTTGGACATGTAAGCCTGTGAAACTGCAGATCACATAAAATATTATTGTAAAATTCCTGGGTAAGAGGATTGTCTTCTTTTACTTTAATGGTTATCATATCTGTGTTGCATGGGTGCCTTGTTCAGGTGGATGTTTATCCATTTCCATGCGTTTTGGGTAAAAGCAGTGAGCAAACTTTGGTCGGGGAGCTCCTGCTTTTTTTATTACATCCATAAATAAAATAACATAATAAACCTCAGCATAAAATAATCTGGAACATAATGCTTTAAATTATTTTATGTTGAGGTTTATTTAAAGTAGCAAAATTTTGCAAGAAAGCAATTTGGTAAAGTGGCAATCTACAATATGTAGCAACAACAGAAGATTAAATGAGCAGACGCCACAGGGCGTTTTTTTATTGCAGAGAATTAACCAGAAGTCCATTGAGGAAAACGTTTCCTTCATGGGCTTATTTTTTTGAAAGGAAATATATGAAGAAATTAAGTGAAGAAAAAATCATGGAGCTTTCATCAAGCTGCAGAAACGAAATATCTGCTTTAACTTCCATGATGGAGTGTGGTATTCTTAACGCATCTCGCGTTGCTGAATACACAACAATGAGAAAAAACGTAAAAGAGAATTTTGTAAAAGCTCTTTACCAAAAAGATAAATTTTATACTGAAGACAGGCGTAAAAGGAAAGGCGGCGATGAATACATCATCTACAAGACGCGTACCATCGATAACAGCAAGT
>JAZUFV010000031.1:0-1516 GCA_045640845.1 Lachnospiraceae bacterium | reverse complement strand
CCGCCGTTTGCGGCATCAAGCCTTATCTGCATCTTAAAGAATGAATCCGTGAATGTACCATAAGCCTCTTTATTAAAGAAATTTCCCCAACGGCCTATTGCCTGCGCAAGGATAATCCCCGGAACGCAGGTATCAAGCGCTCTTAAGAAGCCGATTTTTTTATACCTGCATACAAAGAATACTGAAATAATCCCGCCGATAACTCCGCCGTAAATGGCAAGTCCGCCGTTTCTGGTATTTATCACGTCCATGAAGCTGTGGAATTCATCAAGGGCAAATATCACATAATAAATCCTTGCTCCTATTACTCCGGCTATTATTGAAATGATCGCAATATCAACATAGTTCTCGGTATACTGGTTTGTCTTTTTTGCACGCTGTATGCAGACTATGGCAGCCAGTATCATGCCTATGGCAATAACAACTCCATAAAAGGCAATGTACAGTTTTCCGATATAAAAGCCTGAAGGCAGCTTTGCTATCTCTATTCCCAGATTTGGAAAAATAACTTCCGGTGACATGATCAAATCCTCCGTAATATATGTTTAAACATTAAATCTGAACAGGACAATGTCATCATCCTGCATTACATAGTCTTTACCTTCCATCCTTACAAGGCCTTTTTCCCTTGCAGCTGAATAAGATCCAAGTTCAATAAGGTCATGATAATTTACCACCTCGGCTTTTATGAAGCCTTTTTCAAAATCCGTATGGATCTTTCCGGCTGCCTGCGGGGCCTTTGTACCCTTGTTGATCGTCCATGCCCTTACTTCCTTCTGTCCGGCTGTGAGGAAGCTGGTAAGCCCAAGAATTGAATAGCTTGCCTTAATAAGCTTTCCGAGGCAGCTTTCACTTACACCAAGTTCTTCAAGGAACATGGCCTTTTCTTCTTCGTCAAGCTCTGCAAGATCTGCTTCTGTGCTTGCGCATACAACAAATACTTCAGAACCGTTTGCAGCTGCATATTCTCTTACCTGTGAAACAAAATCATTGTCGGCTCCGTCATCTGCCAGGTCATCTTCATTAACATTGGCGGCAAAAATGACAGGCTTATCTGTAAGAAGGTTGAAGCCCTTCATGATCTCAGCTTCTTCGTCACTTCTCTCCATAGTCTTTGCTATGTTTCCGGCTTCAAGATATTCCTTAACCTTATTAAGGACAGCAAGCTCAACTGCCAGAGCCTTGTCATTCTTTGCTCCTCTCACGGTCTTGGCAATTCTTCTTTCTATGATCTCAAGATCCGAGAAAATGAGTTCCAAATTGATGGTCTCTATATCCCTTACAGGATCAACACTTCCGTCCACATGAACGATGTTCTCATTTTCAAAGCATCTTACAACATGAACAATGGCATCAACCTCACGGATATTTGCAAGGAACTGGTTGCCAAGGCCCTCCCCTTTTGAAGCGCCCTTAACAAGACCTGCAATATCAACAAAATCAACCGTTGCCGGTGTGATCTTTTCTGAATCATAAAAATCTGAAAGGACCTGAAGTCTTGGGTCCGGCACGAATG
>JAZUFV010000030.1:0-2123 GCA_045640845.1 Lachnospiraceae bacterium | reverse complement strand
CAGCTTTGCACACCGCCGCCCGACCGTTCCTTGGAATATGCGCTTGCTTGAATAAATTTTCCGACTATGCAGCGAGCGTTCCTCTCAAATTGTGAAACCTACACTGGAAAGAACGGGAAGAACGGAGGCGAAGCGGAATCGGAGGCAAAATTTATTCCAAGCACGCGCATATAAGGGAGGGCGGCTGTAAACCCCAGGCACACGGCCGATAAAGGCGAATGCAAAAGTCATATACAGGGCGGCATAAAAAAAGTGGCTGCTGCATCATACTAATGCAACAGCCACTCAGTTAAACCATATTACTGGATTTCAGAAACCAGTTTCTTTATCTGCGTCTCAAACTTCACACCATACCAGTGCGACGGATCATCCAGCGTAGCCTTTATGCTTGTCACAACAAAGTCAGCAGCAATCTTCGCCGCATTCTCAATGCTGACGCCGTTAAGCAGTGCACCAACAAACGCAGAAGCATAAATATCACCGGTGCCGTGCCATCCGTTAGGACGGGACTCGATGCGGATAAGCTCATGCTCATAATAAGAGCACTCCTTGCCTTCGCTGACGAGAACACCCGTATATTCAGGTTTGTAGCTTACACCGGTAAGAATCACCTTCTTAATATCCAGATCGTGAAGCGCAGCCCTCAGCTCATCAACATAACTCTCATCATAGGTCTCTTTGTAAGGCATCCCGGTAAGAAAACAGGTTTCAGTGATATTCGGCAGAACGATGTCCGCACCGCGGCAGAGCTCCTTCATATTATCAACATATTCCATGTCGAAGCCGGCATACAGCTTGCCGTTATCGGCAAGGGCCGGATCGATCACCTTCATGCCTGAAGGCTTAAGACGGCTTTTTATGAGATCGTTAACATATCCGATCTGCTTAACGCTTCCAAGATATCCAGTATAAATGCAGTCAAACTGCAGGTCTCCCTGTTCCCAGTGTTTCTGAATCTTCGGAATTTCTTCCGTGAGATCAGCAAATGTAAAACCGCTGAAACCGCCTGTATGGGTAGAAAGTACCGCCGAAGGAATAATGCAGCATTCCTGGCCGCATGCCGAAATAATAGGCATTGCCACAGTTCCTGAGCACTGTCCCAGGCATGAAACATCCTGAATTGTCAAAACTCTGTTGTAACTCAAAAAATCATCTCCTTAAATACGCCTCTCTTAAATAATCGGGAGGTTGCTGAATCCGATCTCGAGGTCCTTATCAGTAGGAATGTAATCTGTAAGTTCACCGTTATTGTAGCGGCCATAACCTGCAAGGTCAAAATATCCCGTGCCGGTAAGTCCGAAAAGAATAGTCTTTTCCTCACCTGTTTCCTTGCACTTCAAAGCTTCATCCATGGCCACCTTTATAGCATGTGCGCTTTCCGGTGCCGGGAGAGTACCCTCAGCCTTTGCAAAGGTAACAGCTGCCTTGAAAACATCAGTCTGGCTTACGCTTCTTGCGCTCATCATGCCGTCAGCATAAAGCTGGGAAATAATACTGTTCATTCCATGGAATCGAAGGCCGCCTGCATGGTTGGCTGCAGGAATGAAGCCTGAGCCGAGAGTGTACATCTTTGCAAGAGGACAGGTCATACCGGTATCGCAGTAATCATATGCGAAACGGCCTCTTGTAAGGCTCGGGCATGACTGAGGCTCAACTGCTATAAATTCATAATCAGATTCCCCTCTCAGCTTTTCTCCCATGAAAGGAGAGATAAGACCGATAAGGTTTGATCCGCCGCCGGCACATCCGATAATAACATCCGGCTTGATACCGTATTTATCCATTCCGATCTTGCACTCAAGACCTATTATACTCTGGTGAAGCGCTACCTGGTTAAGTACGCTGCCCAGCACATAGCGGTAACCTTCGTTATGGGTTGCCACTTCAACAGCCTCGGAAATGGCGCATCCAAGTGATCCGCTTGTTCCCGGGAACCTTTCATTTATCTCACGTCCGACCTTTGTATCCATTGAAGGTGAAGGTGTAACGCTGGCTCCGTATGTTCTCATTACTTCGCGGCGGAAAGGCTTCTGTTCGTAGCTGCATTTTACCATAAACACCTTACAGTCAAGGCCGAGGTAAGCGCAGGCCATTGCCAGGGCTGTTCCCCACTGTCCGGCGCC
>JAZUFV010000029.1:0-2119 GCA_045640845.1 Lachnospiraceae bacterium | reverse complement strand
AGAGGTATCAGAGCATGGTGAGAATCGAGGCGTGAACTGTCAAAGATTCTTTTGTTGTCACCGCTTATAAAAGCATAGGAAAGAAGACCCATATACTCAGGATAACTCATGGTCATCTTTGAAAAGGTAATGTTACAAAGCTCTACGTTGTCATCTCCCATTACAACCGAAGGAGTTCTTGGATACGAAGTACACTTGTACTCTTCATATAGTTTCTGGGCTATGCTGAGAGTCTTTTCTGCTGAATACCCGAAATAACGGAAGGCATCTTTTTGAAGTCCGCTCAAGTTATAAAGCTGCGGCGGATTTTCCCGAACTTCTTTTGATTCTGTTTCTTTTAGGCGTACTGCCCTGCCCTCTTCTCTTTTCAGAAAATCAAGATCATAGGGAGAATCAAACCTGCGGTTCTCATTTTCATCCTCATATACTGCAGTGACAGTATTTCCTGAAGGATCAGTTAAGACACAGTTTCCCTCATAATACTTTTTACTTTTAAAATCTCTGATTGCATGACTTCTCTTTTCTATTTCTGAAAGAAGTGCCGTCTGAACTCGGCCTGCACGGAAGGTTCTGTCTGCATTCACGGCCAGATATCTTGTGAAATTCATTCCGCAAAGCCAGTCGGCCTTCTGACGGGCGAACCCCTGAAGTGCAAGCCTGTCAAAATCTTTAAGAGGTTTTGCACGTCTTAATCCTTCAAGAATAACTTCATCTGTCAGAGCCTGGGATTCCCAGAAACGACGGATTCTTGAAGTATCCGTAATCTTTGCCATCATCAGGCATTCACGTGCAATTACTTCACCTTCCCGGTCGGCATCAGTTGCAATGATGATTTCACCTTTTGCATAAGCCTTAATCTTAGAATTTACAAGGCGGCATACATCCTTTACGGATGGATTTACTTCATACTGAAATTGATCTGGAATTACGGGAAGAGCACTCCAGTTTCTGAACCTGGAATCATACTCTTCAGGATTTTTCAATCGGTAAAGATGACCGACACAGTTGATGATTTCGGTATCTTTTCCTTCGTTTATGAAGGTCTTTGTTTGTGCTGAATAATGACAGCCCAGAGCCTTCGCAAAGCTTTTTGCAACAGAGGGTTTTTCTGTCAAAATCAATCTTTTCATAGCTGCTCCTTTAGGGCAGGCAGCAACTATGCTCAAGATAACCCAATATTGTATTCTTTGCAAGTATGAAAAAAGATGTAATTTCTCAGGTGCCACGTGGCACCTGAAGCCGGAAGTATGCTTCCGGCGCCCATGGCTCGGGAGCAAGATAAAGAAACAGGGCCCTGTATGGTGTTCCTACTATATTATGTCTGTGGCCCATATACCCCTGTTGTGGTCCATTGTTTTTCTAAGTCACTGTAGGGCAAGGAGTTAGCCGTAGTCCCATTCATTTTATTGACGAAAAAGCCTTAAAACGCTATTTTTGGTCTCAGAAAAGCGACGTTATGCTGCCTGCCCTGGTACCATAAGGAGTTTTTCTAAATGAAGAATATTAAAAACGTCTTCGATTATTCACCACAGAAAGACCGGCACAGATCTCCGTTTGAATGGGACCGCCCGGTTCACACAAAGGATGATGTCAGGGAACTAAACCGTCTTCTCCGCCTGGCATCCAGAAAGAAACAACGTTCAGAATCAAGATCCACATCCGGGAGAATAAGGCCCTACAGCGAGAAGCTTCAGAGGGTAACGTTCAAGCAGACTCACAACAGGGACCTGAAACAGCACGTTGATTACATCAACACCTATATCAGGCAGCTGGAGAAAAAACATGTAATTGATAAACCTGAAACATTCGGAACACCTGATGAAGAATACTTTGCAAACATAGCACCTCTTCACTTCAAATGCGTAATCTCACCTGAGAATACGGATATGGACTATGAAACACTGGCTAAAGTTTTCATCGAACGACTTGAGTACATAACCGGACACGGACTCTACTGGAAAGGTGCCATTCATACCGATACAGGCCACCGCCATCTTCACATCTGTATAAACGGAAAAGACACCGATGGTAAGGACATTTTCTTCGACCGCGAAATGATAAGCCACACAATGAGGGAAATGCTTCAGGACATTGCTACAAAAATGATTGGACCAAGAAC
>JAZUFV010000028.1:0-31644 GCA_045640845.1 Lachnospiraceae bacterium | reverse complement strand
GCTGTTTTCACTTTACCTTCTTCTGCGCTGGCTGTACTTTCTCTCCAGTGCCCTGCGCTTTTCAGCTTCCTTTTTCCCTTTGAAATAGATTAGCAGGATTATGATCACGAAGATCACAAATAATCCGCCCACAATGCAGAGTATTATAAGGATGATTTTGCTGAGGTCGGTAGTTTTTTTACCCTCAGTATCAGGCTCCTCAGCAGGTGCGGTAGTTGTTTCCTCCCCCGTAGAGGCCTCCGTCTCATCTGTAACAGCAGCTGTGGTTTCAACAGGAACCTCGCTCTGCTGATCATAAGGCGTGATGTTCTCCATCACATCATTTCCCGTGTCATCGCCGACCAGAGTCCTGAAGAGGCCAAATGCATTGCACGGATATTCATATCCGTCCGGATTCCCGTCCTCATCCATTCCGTCGCTTACGTAATACCACATCCACTGCTGTGACTGGTGGCACTTATAAGCATCCTTCGCAACCTGAAGGGCCGTCCTTCCGGCAAAATCGTCCAAAGGAATCCTGTCATCTATTTCAATCTTCTTCTCCCCATAAAGATGATAATAGGTCTTTGGTACATCCCAGGCGCCGTACTTTCCTGCACTGTCAGGATACTGCGATGCGTCACCTGTGATCTCTATTGCTTTTTCAATTGCGGCAGCAAGAAGCATATGCTGGCCGTGGCCGTACTCGCCGTCAAAATCCTGGCTGATGAGTACCTGAGGCTTAAACTTTCTGATGACCTCAGTCACATACTCAGTAACCTCGCCCAGACTTGTATCGACTTCTGCTTCTTCAACAGACTCTGCGTAAAAGTCTCCGAAAATGCCCATCTGCGGGTAATGGTCAAGACCCATTTCCCACGTGCAGTCAAGGAGTTCATGGTTTCTGTACGGCTCATTTCCGTACGGATCGTTCGGCTTCGAATGGTCAACCATATAAGCTGCCTGAACACGGTTTTTGCCGCCGTTTACATATGTAGGAATAAGACCGCCGAAGAAAAGGACATCATCGTCAGAGTGGGTTGAAAAATACAGGATATCCGCCTTGTCATATGAAGGCTCCCATATCTGTACCCAATCCGGAATGTTTCCGCTGAATGCATAAATATCCGCAATATACGTACGGTCTGTTGTTATCTTTATTTCAAGGCTGTCCGCACTTTTCGGGAGCTTGATGAATTCGTGAAGGAATCCGTTCTGTCCGCAGGTTATCTCATTTCCGCCTGCCGTGAGCTTCCATTCTCCCGGAAGGGTATCCCATTTGATGTAAAGTGCTTCAATTGCCTCATCTGCGCTGACAGTAAGCACTGTGTCCGTGCGGTAATAATCCGTTGTGTTAAAATCATCATCCAGAAGTACATCACAGCCGTAGCCGTCAGAGCTTGAAACGTCTATATCCAGCTCATTTGCCATCGTTATTCCCGCAAATGCAAGGGCGATAACGAATGCAGATGCAAAAGTCCATACCAGTTTTTTCAACATAAATCCAAATCTTCCTGAGTGTTATAATTCTTAAATGCTGCTGAAAAGTCCGTATCTTTCAGCGCAGGAATTTCCTTTCTGAGCTGCCCGTCTTCAATCACGGTTATGCCGTCACCAAGAGCTTTTCCAAGCTTGAAGCATCCTGCCTCATAGGATGCTTTGAGATCCTCATATGAGCTTCTGTCATACGCTGCAATAAGAGGTTCTCTCTTTCCGTCACCGATCTTAAGGAACGCAGCCTTTCCTTCCGCTTTATCATAAAGTGCGGCCAGAACATTCATATCTGCCTTTGGCACATCCACCGAAATAATTGCAAAGCGGTCGGCATCCGTTTTTTCAAAAACGGAAAGGATGCCGCCTATAGGCCCCGCGCATTCATAAGCATCGGTTACGATTTCCGGTCCGGCCTTTGCAATTTCCGGCAGGGCACTGATCTGCCGTGCGTGCGCATCTGTATCGGTTGAAATGATTATCCGGTCAAAGCAAACAAGCGCATTTGAAAAAATGCGTTCAATAAAAGTCGTCCCCTGAACAGGAAGCATCACTTTGTCCTTACCCATCCGGGAACTTTTTCCGCCTGCCAAAATAACCAAGCATTTCATGGAAAAATTATATCATAACGATTTTGAAATTAAAAGAAAGTATTACAATCGGCCGCTTTATATGTATAATATAAATATAATAATTTGCAGGAGGTAATTTATATGGCAAAATGGGTATGTAAAGTTTGCGGTTATGTTCATGAAGGAGATACTCCTCCTGAGCAGTGTCCTGTATGCAAGGTTCCTGGCGATAAGTTCGAAAAGGTTGAGGGCGAAATGACGCTGGCTGCAGAGCACGAGTTTGGTATTTACGAAAGCACAGTCAAGAACAATTCTGACATCAGTGCTGAAGATAAGGCATATATTCTGGAGCAGCTTAAGGCAAATTTTGAAGGCGAATGCTCAGAGGTTGGTATGTACCTCTGCATGGCAAGGATCGCACACCGTGAAGGATATCCTGAAATCGGTCTTTACTGGGAAAAAGCAGCTTATGAAGAGGCTGAGCATGCAGCTAAGTTTGCAGAGCTTCTCGGAAGCGAATGCGAAGCTAACATGAAGGCAGATACAAAGGCTAACCTTGCATGGAGAGTTGACTGCGAATTCGGCGCAACTGCAGGGAAAGTCGAACTTGCAACATGCGCAAAGAAGAACGGCCTTGATGCTATCCATGACACAGTTCATGAAATGGCACGCGACGAGGCAAGACACGGCAAGGCCCTTAAGGGACTTCTGGACAGATATTTCAAATAGAATCTTTCAAAGCAAAAAGGCTGAGGCACATAGCCTCAGCCTTTTTTGTTATTTGTGATTTATTATTTCTTGAAAATTCCGCTGATCTTTTCGCCGATGTTTTCGATGAAATCAGGTGTTCCGTCTCCATCTTTATCGCCGAGAACTTTAGCCTTAACTCCCTTTAAGATCTCTTCGATCTGCTCATCAGGAAGGTCTACACCGATAAGCTCTTCGAGTGTCTTAACAGGATCAGAAGTAAACTTTGAAAGAAGGGAGCTGTCGCCCTTGATCTTGCCAACGAGTTCTTCGATTTTTGCTTTGATATCCATACCGTTACTCCTTTCCGTATTGATGATGTAAATGTATCATACAAGAGCCTTTGCGTCTATGTGAAAATGCGGAAATTTTTCAAAATTTACAGTGCATTTTCAATATCTGCCAGCATGCTCTTTGCTTCAGCTTCCGTATCCTTGCGGACACCCACATAATATTTGATCTTTGGTTCTGTTCCGGAAGGTCTCACCGCAACCCATCCGTCCTTAAGATAGAACATAAGAAGGTCAGCTTCAGGGTATCCCGTCTTCTCCGGCTCCTTAAAGTCAAGGAAGGCCACCACATCGTATCCGGCAAAGCTTTCAGGAGGATCTGTCCGGTAACGCTTCATGTCGTTCTTTATTTCCTCCATTCCTGCAAGACCTTCTTTTGTAACGGAAATTGTCTTTTCCTCATAGTATCCGTACTTTTCATAAAGAGCCAGCACCGCATCCCACAGGGTCAGGCCGAATGTCTTGAAGTATGCGCACATCTCACTGATAACAAGGGCTGTGCCGCATGCATCTTTATCTCTTGCATAATCACCCTCAAGATACCCGTAACTTTCCTCAAAGGCAAAGAGAAATGTTCCCTGTCCGGCTTCTTCATGCTCAAGTATGCATTTGCCTATGTTTTTGAATCCTGTGTGGACCTTAATGGATTCAACTCCGTAATTTTCTGCGATGGCATCAGACATTGAGCCCGAAACCAGCGATCTCACAATATAACCGTCTTCCGGAACGCCGCCGTGTGCCGTGCATGCAGAAAGCTCATATTCGCAGAGCATTGAGCCCAGCATGTTTCCGCTTACGCTGTGGTAGTTTCCTTCGCTGTCCCTCACGCGGATTCCTATTCTGTCCGCGTCAGGATCCGTGGCTATCACAAGATCGGCCCCCACCTCTTTTGCGAGTGCTTCTGCCAGGACAAATGCCTCATCCTTTTCAGGGTTAGGATTCTTTACGGTAGGGAAATCTCCGTCCGGAACCTGCTGTTCCTTCACAATATAAACGTTTTTGAATCCGGCTTTTTCAAGCGCTCCGGGAACGATCTCAATTCCCGCTCCGTGAAGAGGAGTATAGACGATCTTAATGTCATCCGCAGCTTCAAGAATGGCTTCATCTTCCCTGATAAGCTGCACTATACGTTCCACATAAGCGTCGTCAACATCTTTGCCGATCTCAATATAAAGGCCTTTTTCTTCGGCCTCCTCGCGCGGCATGGTCTCAAGCCCTGCCGGATCATAAACTTCATTTACGCACTCTGTTATTCCGCTGTCGTGAGGAGGCGTTATCTGCGCCCCGTCTTCCCAGTATACTTTGTATCCGTTGTATTCAGCCGGATTGTGGCTGGCAGTAATGTTGATGCCTGCAATGCATCCCAGGTATCTCACTGCGAAAGAAAGCTCAGGCGTCGGACGGAGTGAATCAAACACGTACGTCTTTATCCCTTCTGCATTAAGGACTGCTGCGGATATTTCAACAAATTCCGGGGACATGTGCCTTGAATCGCATGCTATAGCGACACCTCTTTCTGCCCCTCCGCAGGCATTTATGTAATCTGCAAGGCCCTTTGTTGCCTTTGATACCGTATAGATGTTCATCCGGTTTGTGCCGGCACCTATTATGCCCCTTAAGCCTGCCGTACCGAATTCCAGCTCTTTTGCAAACCGTTCTTCGATTTCTTCTTCGTTTCCTTCAATTTCCCTCAGTTCCGATTTTGTCAGCTCGTCGATCCTGGGGTGTGCCATCCAGTCTTCGTAAATACTGTGTGCGTCCATTTCATCTCCTTATCATGTTTAATAATATGTCTTTCTTATTAAGTTCCGGATCTTCCAGAACCTCATCCAGCAGGTGCTTCAGCATTTTCCCCACTTCAGCTCCCTCGGGAATTCCTGCCTCTATAAGGTCCTTTCCGGTTATATCCAGCATCTGTATGCTTGTTGCCTGACCTCTTTGCAGCACATCTCCGTAAACTTTCCTTATGGCGGAAGCTGACTTTCCGAGTGCCGTATTCAGATCAAGAACCATCGGGAATATATCATTTCCCATCTCACATATCGCTTTTCTCACGCCTGCTCCGCAAGGGGTAATTTCCCTGTCTTTAAACTTAAGCACAGCGCATACACTTTCCCGGCTCTTGTTATCAAATGTCATCTTCCGCATCACATCTGAGCATTTTTCAGGTTTCATTCCCATAAAGAATGCTGCAAGGCGCAGATGCTTTTCTTCATCTGTACAGGCCGGTTTTCCCCCGATATTATCCCAGACTACATCCGCTCTCCGCAGGAAACAGTCATCAGCAAAGCCCGGTACTGCAAAAGGTGCAAGGCCAAGTTCCTTAAACTTGTTGACGTAAGACGGATTTGCCGAAAAAAGCGTTTTTTCAAATTCAACGCGGATTCTTTCGGCGCTCACAAGTGAAAGCCTTTCGGCAAATTTTGCGATCGCATTCAGGGTTCCTGATTCGATTCTGAAAGAAAGCTGGGCTGCAAAACGGACCGCCCTCATTATGCGCAGGGCATCCTCATCAAAACGCTTCATAGGGTCTCCCACTGCCCTTATGATGCCGTTTTTCAGATCTTCCAGTCCGTTGAAAAGATCGACAATCCCTGTCTCGGGATTATAAGCGAATGCATTTATCGTGAAATCACGCCGTTTCAGGTCTTCCTCCAGCGATGGGGTGAACGTCACCGACTCCGGGTGGCGTCCGTCTTTATATTCGCCGTCAACCCTGTATGTGGTAACTTCATAACCCTGTCCCTTCATGATCACCATAACGGTGCCATGCTGTATGCCTGTATCCGCAGTGGCGTGAAAAAGGCTCTTCACCTGTTCGGGAAGAGCCGATGTTGTAATATCCCAGTCATCCGGCACCTTCCCAAGGATACTGTCGCGCACGCAGCCGCCTACTATGTAGGCTTCGTATCCCGCTTTGCGGATCGTTCCGAGAATTTCCCGGACGCTCCCCGGCACCTCAATTGAAATATTGTCAGTGTCTGTCATATTTTAATATGCCTTGCCCCAGTAGACCATGGTCTTTGCAGGTTTGCCGCAGCAGACGCATTTATCTGAAAGCTGTTCCTGTTCAAAAGGCATGCATCTGCTTGTTGCAGTTGTATCTTCCTTTATCTTCATCTCGCATTCAAGGTCACCGCACCACATTGCTTTTACAAAGCCCGGCTTGTTTTCAATGGTGTCCTTAAACTCGTCATATGTAACTGCCTCGTATGTATGCTC
Source organism: Lachnospiraceae bacterium (assembly GCA_045640845.1). GTDB lineage: Bacteria > Bacillota > Clostridia > Lachnospirales > Lachnospiraceae > RGIG5612. Next base: position 25,343 of record JAZUFV010000028.1, on the reverse strand, counting down.
TTCAAGATGCTTCTTTGCCCTGTTGAACATATCGCTCTGCATTGCCTCTATAAGTTCAGGCATCTTTGCCGCAATCTCATCAATGGCTACTTCTGTCTTTTCTCTTGTGTCACGTCTTACAACAACAACGTGGCCTGCTTCAATATCCTTCGGGCCGATCTCAATACGGAACGGAATGCCTTTGATCTCCTGCTCTGAGAATTTCCATCCCGGACTCTTGTCTGAATCATCAAGGCTCACGCGGATGCCTGCCTTTGCAAGCTCTTCCTTGATTTCAGCCGCTTTTTCAAGCACTCCCTCTTTATGCTGCGCGATAGGGATAACGCATACCTGTGTAGGAGCAATAAGCGGAGGAAGAACAAGTCCTGAATCATCTCCGTGTACCATGATGATGGCACCGATGACACGTGTTGAAAGTCCCCAGGAAGTCTGGTGAACGTATGCAAGCTTGTTGTCCTTGTCTGTATACTGAATGCCGAAAGCCTTTGCAAAGCCGTCGCCAAAGTTGTGGCTTGTGCCTGACTGAAGGGCCTTGCCGTCATGCATAAGCGCTTCGATCGTATATGTTGCTTCAGCTCCGGCAAATTTTTCCTTGTCGGTCTTGCGTCCCTTGATAAGAGGGATGGCAAGATATTTTTCGCAGAAATCTGCGTAGATGTTGAGCATCTGGATTGTTCTTTCCTGAGCTTCCTCAGCAGTTGCATGGGCCGTATGGCCTTCCTGCCACAGGAATTCCGAGGAGCGGAGGAACGGACGGGTCGTCTTTTCCCAGCGTACAACTGAGCACCACTGGTTATAAACCTTCGGGAGGTCTCTGTAGCTCTGTACGATATTTGAATAAAGCTCGCAGAAAAGTGTCTCTGATGTAGGACGGACGATAAGTCTCTCCTCAAGTTCCTCTCCGCCGCCAAGGGTTACTATTGCACACTCAGGTGCAAATCCCTCAACATGATCTTTTTCCTTGTTGAGGAGGTTTTCCGGAATGAACATAGGCATGTATACATTCTCAACTCCGGCTTCCTTGAACATGGCATCAAGGTTTTTCTGCACATTTTCCCAGATCGCATAACCTGCAGGAAGGATCATCATGCAGCCTTTAACCGATGAATATCTCATCAGCGCTGCCTTTTTAACAACATCTGTATACCACTGGGCGAAGTCCTCGCTCATCGGTGTAATATCTTCAACAAATTTCTTATCCTTAGCCACTTTTATTTCCTCTGAATCATAAATATTTCTTTAAAGCATCAACTTTATCAAGCTTTTCCCACGGAAGGTCAAGGTCGGCTCTTCCGAAGTGTCCGTACGCTGCCGTCTGCGCATATATAGGCCGGCGCAGGTTCAGCATCTTAATTATTCCTGCCGGGCGGAGGTCAAAGTTTTCCCTGACTATCTCAGTGAGGCGCTCATCGCTGAGTTTTCCTGTTCCGAATGTGTCGATATAAACTGAGGTAGGAGCTGCAACGCCGATTGCGTATGAAACCTGGATCTCGCACTTATCTGCAAGCCCTGCAGCAACGATGTTCTTTGCTGCATATCTGGCTGCGTAGGCTGCGCTTCTGTCAACCTTTGTGCAGTCCTTTCCTGAGAAGCATCCGCCGCCGTGGCGCCCCATTCCGCCGTAGGTATCAACGATTATCTTTCTGCCCGTAAGCCCGGAATCTCCGTGAGGGCCGCCCACTATGAACTGGCCTGTCGGGTTGATGTAATATTTTGTATCAGGACCGGTCATGTCCTTTGGAAGAACCTCGTCAAAGAGATACTTTTTGATATCACTGTGGATCTGTTCCTGTGTAACCTCCGGACTGTGCTGCGTTGAAAGAACAACTGCATCAATCTTTGCAGGCTTTCCGTTTTCGTCATATTCAACGGTAACCTGTGACTTTCCGTCAGGACGAAGATATGCTAATGTGCCGTCCTTGCGGAGCTTTGTGAGTCCCAGTGTCAGCTTATGCGCAAGTGCTGCCGGAAGAGGCATGTATTCCTCGGTCTCATTTGTTGCATATCCGAACATCATTCCCTGATCCCCGGCTCCTGTGCTCTCATCATCAAGTGCGCTGTCAACACCCATCGCGATGTCAGGGCTCTGTTCATCAAGGAGTATCTTTATCTCACAGGTGTCTGCATCAAACCCAATGGCCTCATCCGTATAGCCGATGCGCCTGATGGTATCGCGTGCAACCTGTTCATAGTCAATGTCTGCTTTTGTTGTAACCTCACCCATTATCAGCACAAAGTCAGTTGTAACGCAGGTCTCGCATGCAACTCTTGATGCGGGATCCTGAGCCATGATGGCATCCAGCACGCTGTCAGAGATCTGATCGCAGATCTTATCCGGATGTCCCTCTGTGACTGATTCAGAAGTAAAAAGTCTTTTTTCCATTATCTCACCCAATCTTTTCGTTTATGTTTTCTTCAGGATTATAATCGGTCTTTGTAATCTGAGCGCCTATTCCCCTGAGGTTTTCAGAGAAGCCTTCGTACCCTCTCCTGATGTATTCAAGTCCTGTAACGGTTGATGTTCCCTCTGCTGCAAGCGCTGCAAGCACAAGTGCCGCTCCTGCGCGCAGGTCAGGTGCTTCAAGCTTTGCCCCGGTAAGCTGTGCTGTTCCGGTTATGATGGCGGTATTTGATTCAACCTTTACCCTTGCTCCCATGCCGTTAAGCTGCGGCACGTATTTGAACCTGTTTTCAAAAATATTTTCAGTTACCGTACTGGTGCCTTCAGCCAGGGCAAGTGCCACGCAGATCTGAGGCTGCATATCTGTAGGAAATCCCGGATACGGCATCGTTTTTACCCTTGTTGCCCTGAGTCTGTGGTTGGCAATGACTCTCACAGCCTCATCATATTCCGTAACCTTGCAGCCGATATCTATAAGCTTTGATGTGATGGATTCAAGATGCTTAGGAATGACATTTCTCACCGTAACATCTCCGCCGGTTACCGCTGCGGCAAACATAAATGTGCCTGCCTCAATCTGGTCAGGGATAACCGTGTATTCCGTTCCGTGAAGCTTTTCCACTCCCTTTACACGGATGATATCGGTTCCTGCTCCCCTGATCTTTGCACCCATACTGTTGAGCATGCTGGCAAGGTCAACCACATGCGGTTCCTTTGCAGGGTTTTCAATGATAGTATCTCCCTCGGCAAGAACTGCTGCCAGAAGAACATTTATTGTGGCTCCGACGCTTACAACGTCAAAATAGATATGGTTTCCTTTAAGGTTCTCGGCCTTTGCCTTAACCTGACCGCCGGAAAGATTAACTTCTGCCCCGAGGGCTTCAAATCCTTTAATATGCTGGTCTATCGGCCGGGCACCTATAACGCAGCCGCCGGGCATTGCAACCTCTGCCTCACGAAATCTCCCCAGGAGACTTCCCAGAAGGTAATACCCCGCGCGGATCTTGCGGATGTAATCATCATCAATGGAATGTGAATTCACAGTAGCACCGATGATCTTCACCTTGTGCCTGCTGATTCTCTGAACAGTGGCGCCCACATGGGCTATTGCGTCCAGAATAACATTTATGTCGCTGACATCCGGAAGATTATCTATGATAACCGGTTCCTCCGTCAGTATTGCTGCCGGTATTAATGCGAGGGCTGCATTCTTCGCACCGTGAATATCAACGCTGCCTATCAGAGGTCTGCCGCCCTTAATGATGTATTGTTCCATCTTCCCTCACTTTAAAGCGCACTAAAAATCTCTGTGCCGGGCACAGTTTTAAAATATTATAGCATAAAAGGGGTGTTTGTAAAGAAAAAGAAGCGGGGGCCAAAAGGCCTCCCGCTCCGTTATATGTATGGAAAATCCGTATAAAAAGACTTATTCCTCTGCTGCCGGCTCCTCTTTTGGAAGCTCAGATGTGCAATGTGCGCAGCGTGTTGCGTCAATCGGAATCTCAGATTTGCAGAATGGACATATCTTTGTTGTCGGAGCTGCTTCTTCAACAGGCTCTTCTTTCTTCTTCATATTGCGGAGCTTGTTGATGCCCTTAACAACCAGGAATACACAGAATGCAATGATGATGAAGTTGATGATTGCAACAAGGAATGTTCCGATTCCCAGAACAACTGCTTCCTTAACAACCGCACCTGTCTCGTCAAGTACTTCAGGTTTAAGGATGATGTTCAGTTTTGAAAGATCGATTCCGCCTATAAGCAGACCGATGAGCGGCATGATCACATTGTTTACAAGTGTTGTTGTGATCGTTCCGAATGCTGTGGCAATAACAACGCCCACTGCCATGTCAATAACATTGCCGCGCATGATAAACTCTTTAAACTCGCCTACTAAGCCCTTCTTTTTTTCCATAGTAACCTCCCGATGGATCAAATCATTTTTTTGTTATGCTGACTTCACAGCCATATGCACCATTATAATGTCCGTCTGCGTCAAATTCAAGGTCGCTGCTGTATGAAAAAGCTGTTAATTTCAGATTGCTGACCTCGTCATATTTTGGTGTCAGACGCAGCTTTATTGATGTAAGCAGGGTATCGTCTCCATATTCCTCCGGAGTTATGTGTGAATAAAAGCTTCCGTCCTGATGATAGTCATCGTACATCCATACTCCCAGATATCCGGTCACCTCATCATTTTCCACATCTCCGTCAAAAAGCTCCGGCGCGTTTCTTATGTCTTTAGGGGACTTTATGGTAAAGAGCTTTTTCTGTCCGCCGGCTTCAAAACTTATCTCATAACCGATCTTATATTCATAAGCCGTGTCGACCATATCCCAGTATTTCTGGTGGGCTTCGATCTCATTTGTGAAAGCAAAGCTTTCATCTGTATTGAATGCGCCGAAGACAGCCAGATCGTCACTGTCATTCCATACAGCTGCATAGGATGAAACCTTCTCACATTTCTTTTCATCGTAATTCATGTAGAAAAGATTTACAGGCTTATCATTTATTACTGCGGCCGCGGTTTCTTCCTGTGTCTGACCGGTTTCGGCCTCGCCCGTCTCAGCTGTGGTCCCTCCTTCTGCTTCTATCGGAGCGGATGTCTCTTTTTCGCCCGGTGCTTTGGTAACTATTTCTATCTTTCCCGATCCTCCGCCGCATCCGGCAAGCGTCAGGGCAAGTAACGATATCATCAATGCTGTTATTATTTTCTTCATCATTTTCTCCATGCTATTTTTTATTTACGATGACCTCATACCACTGTGCATCGATCGCGGCCGTCATCTGACCGTTTGCAAAGAACTCAAGTGCATTGGTCTTTTCATTTTTCCTGAAGCCGTCAGCCATGAAAAACTGTCCCTTTTCATTCTGCCTGACAATTACTATGCCTTCAAGCCTGTAGGTTATTTCCGATACAAGCTCCGCATATGAAAGTTCAGGGTACGCAACAAGAATTTTGGATGGCTGTGTAAGCTTATAAATTTCGCTTTCTTCCGGAATTATCCCTTTTTCGGCAAGGTCGCCTCCCAGACGGAAACGTGATATTTTCATCGTTCCGTTCTTTCCGTCCTTATCAAGCTTAATACTTACCTTCAGCGGAAACTTGTCGTCAAAAAGCTGGCTTATATACAGAGGAAAGTCCGTCTTGACCGAAGTGACGCCATCTCCCAGATTCATCATCTCACGGATCTTGTTTATCTTGTAATCAATTCTGGCCTCTACTGCATCGTCTCCGTAATGAGCATGAGTCTCGCGTCTTTTTCTTATGGCAAACTTTGCTTCAAGATAAAATTTATAGGCATCACGGATATTCATGCCGTAGATCAGGTCGTCACAGCAGGCGTTTCCCATTCTTAACGCATAATCTGCAAGATGGCATCCGAAGTTTCCGTCGCAGAAATCATTCATGGCATTTCTGTACCCGTCAACTATCAGGTTCAGACCCATATCCAGATTTTTTACGGTGCCTTTTCCGGCGATAAGCATATCGCCTGTTTTGTAGATACTTTCATCTAAACCTGCAAGCACGCCGTATGAGAAGTATCTGAAGGCTCTCACATAATCCGGTTTAAGATCAAAGCTTGTCCTTCCATAGTAATAAATGTATCCAAGCGAATTGGCAGCGTACGGATCTCCCGTCTTTTTAAATAATTCAGTCAGGTATTTTTCGGAAAGGAACCAGTCCTGATTATAAACCTCGTTGCCTTCATAATGGCCCCAGGCAAGTATTTTAAGTGCCTGCACATCGCCCGCATTATACAGATCCTCCACAAACGCCCTGTACATTTCCCGGGCTTCGGGTGTGGCATCCTTCAGGTTGTTTTCATTATCATAGCTTGTAACAATGTGGCGCTTTGCCGAGAGAGAGTACTCCCATTCTTCGCGCGGAAGGGTCGTGTTTTTAAGGAAAGTATCCACACGGCTTATAAGGTCGTCACAGACAAACTTGTAGCCTATCTCCTCCACGTTTTTGACCGTCTTCAGCTTATCCCACGGAAGCGGATCCTCAAACTTTATGACAAATTTTTCAATGTCCTCTTTCTGCCCGAAGCGTTCTTCCAGCCTCCAGTAGAGTTTTTCCGCCATGCCGTATGCAACCGAGAATATCTCATCCGCATTTTCCGGAGCATCTGAGAAAAAATCCGGATCATAGCGGCCGGCAATGTTCAGGTTGTCATAAAAAACGTTCATGATGACCCAGAACCATTCCTTGAATTCTTTCAGACAGTTGCGCGGCAGCTCGTCGCCCCCTCCCTGCGGGATATCGGCCCAGACAGGTTTTACAATCTGCTTATCGGAATATATCCGGTTGCGGCTGTTAATGTTTATAAGGGCATCCCTGATATCCACGGCAGTAAGCTCATAATCTCCTGCTGCCCTTATGTTGAATGGAGGGAAGACGCTGTCTTTGTAATCATCGTACATCTTCTCAGCCCTGGCCAGAGCTTTCAGTTCGTCCCCGCTTATCTCCAGAGGAGGAAGCTTGTCAAGCGACCTTGCGTTCAGCATAAGCATCCCGCCCGGCTCATTATCCTTACCATAAGGAATCACGCCATAGTCGCCGTTCTTTTCAAGAAGGACAACTTTGGCGCGGCATCCTGCATATTCACCATATTTGATCACGGCCCAATCCTTTGGACCAAATTTTCTTTTTCCCATGTGGTTATTTTATCATATCCCGGTGTATCATGGGACGGTCTTTCTTACTTAAAGCCCGTTGCCTTTATTATTTGCGTTTTTACCATGAAACGCTCTGTTCCTGAGTCCTTATGCGTAGCCCCTGACTTTCTTGGCTTCCCTCAATTTCCGGCGGCCCTGCACGTCACCTGCCGCTTTCCCGGGGTTCTCACGGGCTTCCCTCAATTTCCGGCCTGACCACGGTAAAATTAATTACTTGTCTGCTGCCAGAATATATTCAGCAACTTTTGAGTATTCCTGATTTAATACATCCGGAAACAGAGTCCTGTCAAAGCTCATGTTCTTTTCAGCCATGCATATTTCCAGAATGCAAAGGAATATGCCGATATCTATCCGGTTGAAGTATTCTGCCGCCTTTGGAGTCATGATGCCGATTCTGACCGGTTTTTTATACCTGAATACAGTCAGTATCCCGTCCTCGTTCTTCACGAACCACGGCTGCGAATTGCAGGCACTTGGAGCAAATCGGACAATATCCGCAATATCAGGCGCATCTCCCTGCCATATTTCTGTAAGGGCCTTGCGTTTTGACTTGTACATGTCCTTTCTGAACAGCGAATCGTCACTTACCTTGCGGATGGCAAACATAATAACAAAATCAAGTCCTTCATATTCTTTTACATCAGGCTTGCCGATGCCATACCAGAGAGATCCTATATTATGCTTTACCAGATACAGGTCAAGCTGCTCGCCGATATATCCGGCATTCATCAGATAATTTTCTTTCTTCTCGCTATAGATCAGTATGCAGTATTCCGCATCGCGTTTAAAACTGATTTCTTCTGACGGAATTATCCTGATTGCAGTTTTAATATCGGGATACAGTTTTTCAAACTGCCCGTATGCATTTTCAATTCCGGCCAGCTCCTCTTTGGAAATCTTTTCCTCCCCGACGTTTCTGAACAGATGAAATGATTTTCTTTTAAAAATTTCCGGATAAAACTCAGCGTTCATGTGTAACTCCTCTTTAAAACCTTGTCAGATGGCAAGAACACAAGCCTGCACTTCTGACTTACTTCTTTCTGTGCTTTCACGCTTCCGTGCATTTACGCGGTTCCCTGCATCTATGCGTTTCCCTGCACTTACGCTTTGCCCTGCACTTACGCTTTTCCCTGCACTTACGCATTTTTGGCAGTTTCCTGCATTCTAACAGGAAAATCAATGTTTGTCACCACACGCATATTCTGCTGTTTCCGAACCTCTTCCTATCCATTTTCTTCTTTTTTCACCCTGATTCTCTAACATCGCCACCCTCTATGTTAGAGAGCCGCTCTAACATAAACCCCCTCTATGTTAGAGAATTTGCCGCTTTATCACCTCATCCCGGCCTTTTTCTTCTTCTCCCGCCCGAATTCTCTAACATCGCCACCCTCCATGTTAGAGAGCCGCTCTAACATAAACCCCCTCTATGTTAGAGAATTTGCCGCTTTATCACCTCATCAATGCCTTTTTCTTCTTTTTTCACCCTGATTCTCTAACATCGCCACCCTTCATGTTAGAGAGCCGCTCTTACATAAGCCCCCTCTATGTTAGAGCAGATGATATTTGCAGCGTTGGATGGATTTGTGATGTTTGCGGGTAAAAAAGTATCTTGAAGACATAGCAAAAAGCATCGCGATGCTGCAGCAAAGAATCGCGAGTTCACAAACGAAAAATATCGCCGGTACACAACAAAAAATATTGCGATAAAAATATTGCGGTAAAAATTATTTCATCCAGGATTAAAAAACATTGAACAATCAATTATTGTATGCTAACATCCGTCTATGAGGATTCCCTCATTTCGGCGGATTGTCCCGCAGTTGTTCATTTTTATTTTACTTTTTAGAAAGGAGAACCATGTCAATAACTGAAAAATTAATAAGTGACCGTAAAAAGCTGGAGGCAGAAATCTCTCGTTTAATGGAAATTATCCAAAACTCTCCGCCGGGATATCTTCATATCCGGCAGCGATACAACTGGGCTGCTGAATATTATCATCATAATCCTGATGCGGATGGTGGTTATGCCGTGAAGTATTTACCCCGCAAGGACAGGGCTCTGGCCGAGGCACTGGTGAAAAAGGAATATTACAAATGCCGGATAGAAGAAATGATTGCTGAGAAAAATGCCATCGATGAATATCTTAAGCTGAAGCTGAAAGTTCCGGAATCTCAGACCTTCTTAAACAAAAATCCGGATGCAAAAAATATAATGCGGACTGAGCATATGCCTGCAGATCCTTCATTTCGTGAATGGATGAATTCACCATATCCAAGGAAAAATGACCGGATGGAGAATCTTATTTATCCGACAGTTTTGCCTGACCTGAATGTCCGCAGCAAGGCTGAGGCTGATATCGCAGCCCGATTGGTTCATTTTAAAGTTCCCTTCCACTATGAAGAAATTGCGATCGTCAACAACATTCAGATTGCACTGGATTTTAAGTGCATTTCACTGAATACCGGAAAATTCATTTACTGGGAACATCAAGGGCGTTGGGATGATGACGAGTATGTCAAAAATAATGTTTTCCGGCGCGACCCACTGCTTTACGCAGCAGGTCTGGTTCCCTGGAAGAATCTGATAATCACCACTGAAACTCTGGGCAGTCCGCTCGATATCCGATGGGTAGATAAGATAATCGAACATTTTCTGCTATAGATGAATAGCCAAAAGCTCGGCCGGTGCTGCCGATAATTTTACAAACAGAAAACATCAATTGCTTCTGATGCAAATTCTGCTGTGCCCCTGCCGCCGGCTGCGTCAATATTATCAGTAAATTCGCCGCCGGCCGCATACATCTGCCCCAGTCCCTTTAATATTTCATCCGTGCAGGTGTAAAAATTGTCCGATATATAATCCTTAAGCTTTTTTACTTTGTCCTGGACCGCAGCTGCTGCGGGGTCATTGCCTTGCTGCATCAGCTCACCAAATTCCCTGAAAATACTCATGAGCCCGTCTGCCTGTTCCTTTTGGGCGCTTTCCGAAAGACCTTTTGATCTTAATTCGTACTCTTTATATGCTTCGGTCCGGCCCCATTGCTCTTTTGCGCGTTTTGCATATTCATCAAACTTCTTTGTTTCAAAATCTGTAAAGCTCATATTTTTTCCTCCGTTATACTTGATTTCCCGGGCATGCTTTATCAACTGATCCAGGTGATCCCGCTTTATTGTTAAAAGCCTGATCTGATCTTCGATCGTCCGTTCCATGCTGAAATCCGGATTATTAAGTATATTTTTTATATCTTTAAGGGAAAACTCCAGTTCACGGAAGAGCATTATCTGCTGAAGCCGCTGCAGATCGGCGCTGTCATACAATCTGTAGCCGGAACCGCCATGCCTTACCGGTGTAAGGAGTCCTATCTCGTCATAATAATGCAGGGTGCGTACACTGAGCCCTGATAATTTACTGACTTCATTTACTGTCATCATCTTTTCATCCCCCCTTTCAATCATAATAGACTATGACGCAACGTCATAGTCAAGTGCCGGATTTTCTTTTCCGGTTACTTTTCTGAGTCATACTCTCTAACATTCGAGGTACCTATGTTAGAGAACTGGGTCAGAGCATTCGCCTGTGTTGGTCGTGTACCCAGGTTTACAATTGCCCTCCCTGTATATGCGCAAGCTTGGAATAAATTTTGCCTCCGATTCCGCTTCGCCTCCGTTCTTCCCGTTCTTTCCAGTGTAAATTTCTAAACCTGAGAGGAACGCTCGCTGCATAGTAGGAAAATTTATTCAAGCAGGCACATATCACAAGGAACGGTCGGGCGGCAATACAGTTAGCATTTACATGCCGAATGTTCTAAAAAATAAAGAAATAGGCCGCGGCGAGATAAATAAGTGGCAAATTCTCTAACATAGAGGGTACCTATGTTAGAGCAGTTCTCTAACACTGAGGGTGTCAATGTTAGAGAATTTGGCCTAAAAATGAAGAAGCTGGTCAGATTGAACTGGTAAAATATCAAATTCTCTTACATAGAGGGTACCTATGTTAGAGCGGCTCTCTAACATAAAGGGTGGCTATGTTAGAGAATTCAGTCGGAAAATGAAGAAACAGGTTGAAATATGGTGTTATAATAAAAGCAAAAAAGAAAGTAGAGTTTTTTATGAGCAGTAATAGTTTGTCACTTGAAAAGAAATTATGGTTTGGAAATATCGGAGGAGATATTGCCGGAGGCATTGTAACCACTTTCGCACTCCTGCCCGAGACCATAGGATTTATGCTGGCGGTTGGAGTTCCGCCGTTTATCGGACTTTATACATGTATCTGCCTGACAATAGTAATGGCATTTGCCGGAGGAAGACCCGGCGTGATCTCTGCGGGTGCAGGTTCGGTTGCAATGGTTCTGGCGGGTACCGTGGCGCAGTTCTGGGATACACATCCGGAATACATATTCGCCGCTGTGGCATTGGCAGGAATAATCCAGTTCATCTTAGGAATATGCAAGGTCGGAAACCTCGTAAAATACCTGCCAAAATGTGTCATGAACGGATTCGTTAACGGCCTGGCGATAACCATTTTCATCGCTCAGGTAAAACTGATCCTCAGGGACATGGCAACCATCACTGAAATGATCATCCTGGTGGTCCTGGGAGTGGCACTTATATTCCTGATTTCATTTCTTGGAAAATCGGTAAAGCTACTGTCAAAAATCCCGTCTTCACTGATAGTTATAATACTTATCACACTTTATGTTGTCATCTTTAAAAGACCCGTGCTGCAGATAGAAGACCTGGGCGCAATTGATCCGGGCATGCAGTATGTCGGAATGATATTTACGAATTTCGGGAATGTTTTCACCCTCGACTGCCTGGGAGCCATATGGTCGGCGTCCCTTTCTATCGCACTGGTAGGCATTATTGAGAGTATGCTTACATGCGTAGTGGTAACCGAAGAGACAGGTACGCCTGAACAGGAAAATCTGAACAGGGAGTGCAGAGGACTCGGAATAGGAAATTTCATATGCGGACTTCTGGGAGCCATGCCCGGATGTGCAATGATCGGTCAGACGAAGGTTAACCTTTCGGCCGGCGGAAGGGGAAGGCTGTCGTCTTTTGTTACCGGAGCGGTGCTCTGCCTGCTTTTATTCCTTGCAAGCCCCGTACTCAGGATAGTCCCGACAGCAGCCCTGGTGGCAGTCATGATAAAAGCCTGCTACGATACATTTGCCTGGGAGAGCGTATTTAAAGTACATAAGCTCCCTGTAAGGGACACAGTGGTTATGGTTGTTACGGTTGTTGTGGTTGTAGTGACCGGCAATCTGGCATTCGGAGTGGGCGCCGGCGTGATTCTCTACGCAGCATGGTACTGGATTGAAAAACTCATACTGAAAAATAAATCTGAAAGATAAGCAACCCTCCGCGACATATGAAACCCCCGAAGTTCCCAATATATATGGGACTTACGGGGGTTTATCATACTTCGTTCTATGACTTTTAATATAAAGCCCGGACTATTTAATCTCCAGCGCTTTCTTTGGGCATTTGCCGACACAGATTCCGCACTGAACGCACTTTTCTTCGTCAACCTCCCATATCTTTTCGGCACGGTCAACCTTCAGTGCTCCCTGAGGGCACTGTTTAGCACAGAGCGTACAGTATACGCAGTCGTCGTTCTTTGTAAGTGAAGCCCTGAACTCAAGTGCCTTCTTCGGACACTTGCTTATGCAGATACCGCACTTAACGCACTTGGAATCATCAACTGCCCACAGCTTCTCAGCACGGTCAACAGTAATAGCACCCTGAGGGCACTGCTTGGCGCAAAGCGTACAGTAAACGCAGTCATCATTCTTTTTAAGTGAGCCAAGATTCTTCTGAATCCTGGTGCCTGTTACAATGAGATCCTTCACATCAGTTGCCACCATATGATAATCTTCCGTCATGCGGAGGGCTCCCTCGCTGCAGAAATCTGCACATGTCCCGCAGAAAGTGCATGATGTGAGGTCAATGCTGTATGTGATCTTCTTGCCTTCGGAAGTCTCTTCGATTTCTTTAGTAATGGCTCCCGGGCAGCAGACCTTGATGCAGTTGCCGCAGTTTACGCATTTTTCAGCGTCATATGCGATTCTTCCCCTGTAATTCGGCTTCGCCGGACTCTCAGTAACCTTATTCGGATACTGTACCGTGCTCGGCTTTGAAAACAGGTTCTTTGCTGCTTCTTTTATGAAGGGAAATTTCATTTTTCAGCTTCCTCCTTCATTTCTTTTTTTGCCTTTTTCTGAGCTGCCTTCTTTTCCGCAAGGATCTGGGCTGCCTTGTAAAGGCCTTCAATAACTGCCTCAGGCTTCGGAGCGCAGCCTGCCACGGCAACGTCCACATCAACGTACTTGTCAAGAGGCCCCTCTATTGAATAGCTTCCCTTGAAAACGTTGCCTGAACGCGGGCATGAGCCCATTGAAACTATAACTCTCGGTTCAGGAACCTGGGCAATAGTCCTTAAAACTCTTTCCTTTGTCTGGCTTGTCACCGGGCCGGTAACAACAACTATATCTGCATGACGGGGTGTTCCCGACAGCTTAAAGCCAAATCTTTCCGCATCATAACGCGGGGTCAGGACTGCAACCAGCTCAATGTCGCATCCGTTGCATGATCCTGCATTAATATGATAGATCCATGGGCTGTGTGCCATGCTTCCTGCTATTAAACCTTTTCCCATAACACACCCTCCTTACAGTCCTATCCAGACAAGTATCAGGCTGACAGCAGCCAGACCTGCAACAATTGTCCAGTAAAATTTAAACAGATGCTCAACCTTCAGACGGGCTGTGATTCCGTGAATGAGGGTCATGCAGATAACAGTAACTGCTATGCAGATGGCCACAAGTATCACTGCGTTGAGTGCCACGCTGCCGGTGTTGATTCCTCCGAAGAAGAGGAAAGTAAACAGCGATGACATTATGAACATCTTCATGCATGAGTTCAGCTTGAAGATTGCAAGCGGAGGGCCGCTGTATTCAACAAGAGGGCCTTCACAGATTTCAGTCTCGGCCTCTGCAACATCAAAAGGCTGGGTTCCTACTTCAGCAGGAATGATAAGAAGCATTGCCAGAGCTGCCGGTATGAGCGCCCAATGGAAAGCTCCGCAGCCGTCTGCCATCTGCCAGATTGAGATTCCCTGAAGTGAGAACATTATGGCTCCGTCTCCGGCCTTTTTTGCAACAGCCAGGAGAACCATGATAAGCGGGAATTCATATGCAAGCATGGTAACCATCTCACGCGAGATACCAATGCCGGCATAAGGTGATCCGGATGAAGCTCCGCCTACAATAAGCGCAACTGCAGGGATGGTCAGCAGATAAAGTACCACGATCAGGTCTCCGTAAAAGCCGAACACTCCGTAACCGGAAACTGAGATAAGCACGCCCGTAAATATAAGGGCTATGCAGCCTACTATAGGAGCGCCGATGAATGCAACCCTGTTTGCTGCCTTAGGAATGATGGTTTCCTTGCCGAGCAGCTTGAGAAAATCATAAAGCGGCTGGATTACCGGCGGGCCGACACGCTTTTGCATATGTGCCAGCACCTTCCTGTCGATTCCGGCAAGCAAAAGACCGATAACCGCGATGAAAAGCGCACCCGGGAATATCAGGATATTAAATAATAAAATCAGAATATTCATCTTTCACTCACCTCCTCAGACTAAGAATAAGAATATGAACATGAACAGTACAACCAGGGCAAGAGTCACAACCACCCACAAAGCGTAGTCGCCCACAACACCTGAGTGCTGCTTATCCATAAATTTGAAGTAGCCCTTCCAGTTCTTCTTGAAGCCCCAGAAAAGGTCTCCGCCTGCAACATGTGAATGTGTATATTTCTCACCGCTGAAGAAGCTTGCCGTCTTTGGATCTTCTTCTGCGCTGATATTTTCAGCAAGCGTTGCCCTGCGGTTTCTTCCCACGCCGGTCACTGCAACAATGCCGACCGCCAGCAGGATCACAATAAAGAGGATCAGCCATGCGACAGGATCCACATAATCCATTCCGATATAGAATCCCTGGAAATCAGGAACGTTCATTGCAGCGGCGTAGCCTGAACCCATCATGGAGTCAATGTACATCCACGGGTCAAATGCAGCTGCAGCTGCAGGAATAAGAAGTTTCTCTGCAACAAAGAGATATCCGATGCCGCCTGCTGCGCAGAGGGCTGCCATTATCCACATAGGTATGCGCATAAGCAGCGGAACTTCCTTCACGTTTCTGCATCTTTCCGGTGCCTGTCCGAAGAATACACTCTGCGTAACCTTGATGAATGAAGCAAGTGTCATGACCGAAACAACAACTGCAACGATCGTCACGATAACATAGAAGAAGTTTCCGGTCTCGCCGGCCTTCTGATATGCGGCCTGATACATCATCCACTTTGACATGAATCCGTTAAACGGAGGCAGGCCTGAAATTGAGAACGCGCCCACAAGGAAGCAGATGGTGGTCTTCGGCATTTTTTTGCTGAGTCCTCCGAGCTCGTCCAGACTGGTGGTTCCCGTTGCCGTAAATACTGCGCCTGCGCAAAGGAAGAGAAGTCCTTTGAACAGTGTATGGTTCATGGCGTGATAAAGAGCGCCGCTGAGTCCCAGGGCTGTTCCCAGGCCGGCTGCCATAATCACATAACCGATCTGTGAAATGCTGTGGAATGCTAGCAGTCTCTTAAAATCATGCTGTGCAAGTGCCATGGTTACGCCCACAAACATCGTCACGCATCCGAATACAACAAGCAGGATCTGGATGGCGCTGTTGTCCATTGCGCGGAAGATGATGTAGACCAGCCTTATCATTCCGTAAACGCCGGCTTTGTTTACCATGCTTGAGAAAGCCATGGAGATTGATGCCGGTGCGGTTGTGTATGCGTCCGCAGCCGGTGTATGGAAAGGAACGATATATGACTTTACAGCCAGGCCCACAAACATCAGGGCAAAAGCAAGGATGGCGGTTGGTGCGAGGCTTCCTCCGACCATCGATGAAAGCTGGGCCATGTTAAGCGTGTGGAACTGCCTGTAAAGAAGGGCAATTCCCGTCAGGGTGAATCCCGAACCCAGTGAACCGATGACCAGATACTTGAAAGCAGCTTCAAGTGCCCCGTCAGAATTATTTCTGAATGCTGTAAGAGCAACAGCTGCAAATGTCATGATCTCGATCATGACGAACATGTTGAAGATGTCGCCCGTATAAACCATGCCCAGAACACTGCCTGAAAGCATGAGGAAAAGTGTGTAGTAATGACCCAGATGTTTGTCCTTCTCCATATATTTAAAGGAGTAGATGACACTCATCAGCATCGTAAATACTACCAGAAGGGCAAAGAACATGTTGAGACGGTCAATCTCGTAGCCAATGCCGATGGCATATCCGGCAACAGGCTCCCAGTTGCCCATCCAGTATGAAACTATCTTTCCGTCAATTATGACTTCCTTAACCAGGAAGCCTGCGCTTACGCATGCAAAAAGCACAAACACAAGCGCGATTATATTTCTGACGATTTTATTCTTTGATCCGAATATCTCAATGAGGAATGCTCCGAGGAAGCAGCCCATTACAGAAAGGACCGGCAAATGCTGTACAAAACTCATCCGCGTAACCTCCTTATCTGTGTTGAATCAGTGGTCTTATACTTTCTGAAAAGCATGATGACCAGTGAAAGGGCCATAGCATCCACGCAGGCACCGATAACAATGCTTGTCAGCGTAAGTGCCTGAGGAACAGGATCTACAAAATACATTCCCTGAAGGATCTCCGTGAAGGAGAAGATCGGGGCTGTACCCCCGTTGTTGAAGCCAAAGCTTACGATGAGGAGGTTGATGCCGTAGTCAATAATTCCCAGACCGATAACGATCTTGATCAGGTCTTTCTTTACTATCACGCAATAAAGGCCCAAGGCTATGAGGATGGCCGAAGCAATATAATTAACTAACATTTATTCAGCCTCCTTTCCTGCAGTCTCGTCTTCATCATCGTCTGCGTCAGGGGCAAGAAGTCCCAGAAGAAGCAGAAGCAGAAAGCCCACGCCGGTCAGAACCTTGTATCCAACAGAGTAGCTCATGAAGGTTATTGTTCCGGCTGAGATAAGGTCGCCTGCCTTTCCCAGATTATAAAGAACATTTGTACAGAAGTTCGCTGTGAAAGCCACGCCTATGACACCGAGCACAACATAGATGACTGCGCCCACAGACTCGTTCACACGGAGAACTTCAAGACTTATTACTTTTGAAGTGGTGTTATATCCGTATCCCAGATAAAGCATAAGCACGGATACAGCCACGATAACGCCGCCCTGGAAGCCGCCGCCCGGGCTTATGGTTCCGAAGAGGATAACATAAAGACCGAAAACAATGGCAAAAGGCAGGAACTTATCAGCACCGCACTTGACTATGACATCTTTTCCGGTAATTCCGTCTTTAAACTTCATTTGTCTTCGCCCTCCTTCTTCGATTTTTTGACTTTCGCAAGGATCACGAATGAACCTGCTATTGCAGTAAGAAGTATGAATGACTCACCCAGCGTATCAAAACCACGGAAGTCAAATACGATTGATGCAACATCATTCATGGCGTTTGTCTTACTTAAGTTTTCCTGCACGATAACATCGGCGATGCCGTTCACATTACTGAAATCGGCCTCAGCATTTCCCTGCATGATCTCATACACATCCTCATCGCGTCCGTCATATGTGATCGGGATGTTTTTGTTTGTGTAGACCAGTACCAGTACCGTGGCAACGAGGATGACTGCAACAGAGCAGATGGCAACTATTTTCTTAGCTTTCATTTTTTGTCATCCTCCTTTTTTCTGGTTTTCTTAATGGCAATGACAAAGAGAGCTGTGCCAAGGACCGCTCCCACGGCTGCTTCCGAGATTGCAACATCAGGTGCGTGAAGCAGCAGGAATTCAAGTGCCATAAAAGCCCCGGTAATTCCAAGGGCGATGACCGATGACAGGATCTTATCGAAAACCACTGCCAGCACGGCCGAAGCTACTATTCCCAGAATTACTAATGTGTTAAGGGAAAATAAAGAACCGTCCATCATTTCTCAAGATCCTCCCCGTATTTGTCACATTCGTGTTTTTCCGTCATCTTTACGCCATGGTGATAAGCACCTTTTGCAATTGCATGTCCTGCTATAGGTGACGTAATGATGTAGAACAATCCCAGAACAGCCAGCTTGATGATCATCTCCGTGTTCTTCACATAAACAGCCTCGTATACAATGGCTGCGGCGATCACAAGGATAACAACTATCGTGCTGATAATCGTGCTGCTCTGCATTCTGTTATATGAGTCGGGCATCCTCAGCATACCGATGACACCTGTGAGGGCGAAGATGATGCCGACTGCGATAAGTCCGTAAATCAAGTATTCCATCACAGTTTTCCCTCCAAGTATTTTGCTACGATAACTGAGCCTACAAAACCTAAGATTGCTGTTACAAGAGCAATGTCCAGGTAGATTCCCCTTCCCGACTGAAGGGCGAAAAGAATCAGCGCCATGTCGGTCAGCACATCTATGCTGTCGGCGCAGACTGCACGGTCAGCAGCACCCGGTCCCTTGATAAGACGGACAAACAGGGTAAGCGCCAGTACTATAAAGCAGACTGCGAACCAGATAAAAACACCGGTATCCATTATTCCCATATCCTCCTTACCCATTTTTCAAGGGTTCCCTTTATTGCCTCGCCGGCCTTCTCGCCGTCGGTCTCAGAAACATTAATCCAATGAATATAGTAGTAAAGCTGACCATCTTCCTCTGCCATGTCCATGGTGATGGTACCCGGTGTCAGAGTGATTGAATTTGCCAGCATTGCCTGGGCATATTCATTGCTGAGATTAACAGGAACCTTTACGATCCCGCTCTTTTCAGGGAGCTTTTTAAATGCTCTTATGGCCACATCAACATTGGCCTTGATGAGCTCCCATAAAAATACAGGGATGTAAACTATAAGGCATCCCAGCCTTCTCGGATGAAGAAGCCTGAATGCTTTGTCATGAATAAAAAATCTTGCCGCAAAAATGCCTGTTCCTATGCATATAACTGCACCGGCCACCAGAACTTCTGCTGACGGCTTGCCTTCGATTATCCTTGCAAGCTCGCCGGTCACAAGCAGCCAGAAGATGTAGCATATCGCAGCTGTTGATACAATTGCCGGAAATTTTGCTTTCTTCAAGAAATTCCCTCCTTTATTACTTAATACCTTAACGGTTAATCAATCTTTTCTTTTATCTTATCCTTAAGCCAGGCCGAGAGCGCTTCCGTGCCTTCCCCTGTCTTTGTGCTTACGCGGAAAACCTGTGCTTTCGGATTGATATCATCTGCATTTTGGCAGACACGGCCGTCATCAAAATCAAAATACGGCATCATGTCATACTTATTGATCACCAGTGCGTTTGTTGTGGCAAACATCAGCGGATATTTTTCCACCTTATCGTCGCCTTCAGGGACGCTGAGGATTGAAACGCGCAGATCCTCTCCGATGTCAAATTCGGCAGGGCAGACCAGGTTTCCGATGTTTTCAACAAAGATCACATCCAGGTTCTCAAGATCAAACATCGGCAGCATATGCTGCACCGACATTGCCTCGATGTGGCAGGCCCCGTCTGTCTGAAGCTGGACCGCCGGAATGCCCATTTTTTCTATTTTTTCGGCATCGATCTGACCGGCAATATCGCCCTCGATGACACCTATGCGGAACTCATCCCTAAGCAGTTTTATCAGGTCAGTGATGAGGCTCGTCTTGCCCGCTCCCGGGCTTCCCATCACATTTATGAGGCAGATTTTGTTTTCAGCCAGTGTCTTTCTCACATCGGCGCTGACATCTTCATTCCATGCCAGAATCTGCTTAACAACTTTGATCTCCATTATTCAACCTCTAGTGAATCCACAAAGTACTCTCTGCCTGCGGTTATCTTAAAATCAATCCCTCCGCACTTTGGGCAGCGTATCTTTTTTCTGTCTATCGTGCCTTCAAAGCCGCAGCCTGGACATTTAATGCTGACCGGTATCTTTTCAACCTTTATCAGAGCGCCCTCGGCTATAGTTCCTTTTGAAATAACGTTAAAGTACTCGTTTATGCACTCCGGCATCACACCGGAAAGCTCGCCGATCTTTAACCTTATCTCCAGGATTTTCTTTGCTCCCGCTTCCTTTGCCGCAGGAACAGCGGCATCCATTATTCCCTCTGTTATTGCCAGTTCGTGCATCTTCCTACCTGTCCATGCATGAGAAGCAAGGGTCTATGCTTGCAATGATAAGTCCTGCATCGGCAATTGAATTGCCTTTAAGCATAGTAGGAACGGTCGGCGCATTCTTGAATGTAGGCACATGTATGCTCACGCGCTTGTTGAACTCGCCTCCGTTTGTAACCACCTTGTAGCAGAGCTGTCCGCGCGGAGCTTCATAGCGTACCATGTAGTCTCCTGCCTTGACATTAGGAATTCTGGTTCCCAGATTTATCTTTGTATCAGGCAGATTGGCTGCTGCCTGGCGGATGATCTTAAGGCTTTCAAAGTTTTCAAGAACTCTTATTACAACACGTGAGAAAACATCGCAGCTTGGCCATACAGCTTTTTCAAACTCAAAGTCTTCATAGCTTGAATAAGGAGCATCCTTTCTTACATCAACAGCAACATTTGAAGCTCTCGCATGAGGGCCGACTGCGCCAATCCTCAGCGCATCTTCGGTTGTGAGTACGCCCACTCCCTGAGTCCTCAGGGCGACTGTCTTATCAGTAAGCAGGATGTCTTTCAGACGGTTCATGCTTTCTTCAATCTCATCGCACATCTTAAGAAGATCTGCCTTCTGATTTTCATCAATGTCACGGCGTACGCCGCCGATGGTGATCATTCCGTAATTAACACGGTTTCCGGTAAGCTCTTCAAGCATATTCATGATCTTTTCCCTGTGATCCCAGGTATGCATGAAAAGGCTGTCGTGTCCGATGATGTGGAGGGCGATTCCCAGCCACAGATAATGTGAATGAAGACGCTCAAGCTCGGAGGTGATAACTCTTAAGTATTCAGCCCTCTTCGGAATAGGCACGCCCATTATTCCTTCAATTGCAAGTGCATATGACATTGCATGTGAATGTGAGCAGATGCCGCAGACACGCTCAACCAGTGATATTGTCTGGATGAAGTTCTTCTGCTGCGCAAGCTTTTCTATTCCGCGGTGGTTATAACCGATGAATACCTCGGCATTGCTGATTTCTTCGCCTTCTGTATAAAGCCTTGCGTGAACAGGCTCTTCAAGGGCAGGATGGTATGGGCCGATAGGAACTACGTAACTCATTTTGCCTCCTCCTCTTCATTATTGATTCCGTGAACTTTATCAATAAGTTCTTTCATAGGGGGTGACCATGATCTGGCCCTGTCCCGAAAGCATGTCTTCCGGCATGAAAAGTCTCTTTGAAGCATCAACGCCCTCAAAGGTGATGTCCATAAGCTCCATGATCTCCCTCTCAGGCCACTCAGCTCCCAGGTCATAAATGCCTGAAATTGAAGGCAGAACATTTTCACCCACAACGGTATATGACTCAATTCCGCCCGGAATTTCGTACTCGTAGGAGACGTTGGCACTGCCGTCGTCATCAATGAAGCCGTGGATCATTGCCAGATGTACGCCTTCTTTACGCATGCGCTCGGCAACCGGCACGATCTCATCTTTTGTGATTGTGATTTTCTTGTACTCCTGCATGTCTTTTCTTCCTTTTTAATTCTATATTCAGCAGATTCTCGGAAGCTGGGCGCCCGTAAGCTTTGTAAGTGCCCTTCGGCCTCCGAATGTTGTTCTGATGATCACTTTTCCTTTTGCCGCATCGGTTTCGGCCATCTTTACCTCACCTATGATGGCGGCGTTTTTCCCCAGCGGATGGTTTTGCATTATCTCAAGGGCCTGCTGCGCCTTTTCGGCAGATACCACGGCAATAAGCTTCCCTTCATTTGCGGCATAAAGCGGATCAAGTCCCAGAATGTCGCAGGCGCTTTTAACTTCTTTTGAAACCGGAACGGCGCTTTCATCAAGCTCAATTGAAAGATCAGTCCCTTCCGTAAACTCACACAGGGTGGTCGCCAGTCCGCCGCGGGTCGGATCCCGCATCACCCTCAGGCTGTCTTTAAGTTCAAACAGGGCCTCCGTGAGAGAATTCAAAGGAGCACAGTCGCTCTTTATGTCTCCCTTCACCAGGTTTGGATTACGTGCCAGCATGATTGCTGTACCGTGGTCTCCCATCGTCCCTGAGACAAGGACTTTGTCTCCGTCCTTCATTGCTTCAGGGGAGAGCCCCGGAAGTTTAAGAAAACCTATTCCGGATGTGTTGAGGTAAATACCGTCTCCTTTACCTTTTTCAACCACCTTTGTGTCGCCGGTGACCACTTTCACCCCGGCTTCATCGGCCGCTTTCCGTACCGATGAAATTATTTTTTCAAGGGTCTCTGACGGAAACCCTTCTTCGATCACTGCCGCAAGCGAGATATACATCGGTTTGCCGCCGCTCACGCTTATGTCATTTACTGTTCCGCATACTGAAAGCTTTCCGATATTTCCTCCCGAAAAAAACAGGGGATCAACAACAAAACTATCGGTTGAAAAAACAAGCCTTCCACCGTTTTCAGGGCCTGCAAGAACAGCCCCGTCCCCCAGTTTTGAAAGCTCTTCGCATCCCATTGCCGGAACTATCAGTTTTTCTATGAGCTCGGAAGTCTTTTTCCCTCCGCTCCCATAATCAAGAGTTATATTTGTATCCATTTCCGCAATAAAATTGTACTAATATTTGTACAATATGCGTCGGAGTATAACATTAAAATTTGTTTATTTGCAATGATGTATAAATATTGTACAAATATAAGAACAAATTGTACTTTTTTTGTACAATCCAATTGAAGTATATATTACAAAACACTTGCACGCAAGTGTTTGTAGGTCAAATATATGTTTTTTTACCGGAATGTTTTTAGGACATTTAACTAAATGTTACCGTACTTATAAAGTGCGGCACATGAACCCTCCCCCGAGACCATGCACGGTCCTTCAGGATCCTCAGGCGTACAGAGTTTTCCAAACAGCGGGCATTCATCCGGAGAAAGCTTTCCCTGAAGCACTTCTCCGCATCTGCATGCGCTTTTTCTTACCTTTGGGATGAGGTTGACTTTGAATTTTTCCGCTGCATCATATTCCCTGTATTCTTCTTTTATCTTAAGGCCGCTTCCGGGGATTACCCCAAGCCCGCGCCAGGGTGCGGGTGCCTCTTCAAAGACAGTGCTCATGCAGGTTTTTGCTGCGGCGTTGCCTGCCTTTTTTACGACCCTTTTATATTCGTTTTCAATTTTTGCCTCACCGCGGCTTATCTGTCTGACAAGCATATACACAGCTGTGATTATATCTTCCGGTTCAAATCCGCTTACCACGGCCGGACGGCCGTACTCTTCAGGGAGAAATGCAAAACCATCCTCACCCGTTATGACCGCCACGTGTCCCGGACATATGAAACCGTCTATCCGGTTTTCTGCATCTGCAAGGAGCACCCTCAGTGCAGGCGGCGTTGTTTTTAAAAGCGAAAGTACCGAAAAGTTTTTAAGGCCTGCTGCTTTTGCGGCAAGGATTGCTGCTCCCGTTCCCGGAGCCGTTGTCTCAAAGCCTGCTCCCAGAAATACAACTTCCTTTTCTGTATTTTTTGCAATCTCCGCTGCATCCAGCCCGGAATATACTATCTCGCATTTTCCGCCAAAAAGGTTCTTCAGCGATCTTCCCTTTTGGCTTCCCGGAATGCGCATCATATCACCGTAAGTGGCAATGATCACATCCGGATTTTCTGCCAGCTTAAGAATTTCATCGATCACCTCAGCCGGAGTTACGCATACAGGACATCCCGGTCCTGAAACCAGCTTTATGTTTTCAGGCAGAATGGATTTCAGCCCGCTCTTTGCAATGGACATGGTATGAGTGCCGCAGACCTCCATAAGGTTCACACGCCCCGCATCCAGCTTTTCTATTTCTTCGGTTATCCTTCTGATGCTGTCTTTGCTCACTGCCTTACCGGCCTTTCTTTTTCAATTTCAAGAAGAGCGGCCTCAACTTCCCGGGCTGCTGCAATTGACTCTTCGGCATCCTCTGCATTCAGACGCTCAATGGCAAAACCTGCGTGTGAGATCACATAATCTCCCACCTGCGGGTTTTCAATAAAGTCCACCCTGATGCTGCGGCTTATGCCGTCCCTTTCTCCGACTGCCTCATTTCCGTTGATTTCAACTATTTTCAAAGGTATTGCAAGACACATATTCACTCCATTGCTGCGGCAATTGCTGCCTGTCCGAAACTGATTCCTTCATCATTTGCTGATACATTCCTGTGCGTATACACGTTAAAGCCGTCTGCCGTCAGCTTCTTTGAAAGCCTCTCCAGAATATACATATTCTGGAAGCATCCGCCTGAAAGCACCACATCATCCGGCGCACCTTGCGCGCGGAGCCTTTTGCAGATATCTGCCGCCATGTCCGCAAGTGTGTTCATGAAGTCAGCACATATAAGGGCTGTTTCCCTTCCTGCCTTAACATCAGCATATATATTTTTTATCATCTCTGCCGTTTCAAAATAAAGCAGTCCGTTTTCTTCGGTTACGGCATAAGGGTATGAGCTTTCGCTTTCTCCCGCCTCATATTCAAGGAGCACGGCTCCCTGTCCTTCGTACGAGGCCATCTTCTTTATGCCGCAGATGGCGCACACTCCGTCAAAAAGCCTTCCCATTCCGCTTGAAGGTACGCAGTTAACATCATCCTTAAGCATTTCTCTTATGCTTTCAAAGCACGGCATTTCGGCAAATAATCCAGAGTCCGTGATCCCGGCTTCTTCAAGGAGAGCTTCTCCCACGCGCCATATCTCCTTAACTGCCCTGTCTCCGCCGGGAAGCTTTATCTGCCTTATCGAAGCCTTCCGCTCAAAGCCTTTAAGGTCTCCCACAAGGAATTCTCCGCCCCAGACGGTGCCGTCCTCACCCAGGCCTGTCCCGTCCCAGATTATGCCGATGCACTTTTCCGAAAGACCGTTATCTGCCATGCATGACGCCATGTGTGCGTGATGATGCTGCACCTGTAGCAGCTGCAACCCTTCATCTTCGCTTCTTTGCTTCGCGTATTCGGTTGAAATATAATCAGGATGCAAATCACAGACTATCTTCCTGATCCCGGTTTCAAACAGGTTTTCAAAATGCCTGATCTGCCCGCTGTAATTTTCAAAGGTTTCAAAATTCTTGAGGTCGCCGATATGCTGGCTTGGGAAAG
>JAZUFV010000027.1:0-3106 GCA_045640845.1 Lachnospiraceae bacterium | reverse complement strand
ATTGAGATCTCGGCAAAAAGATATTTTGTTGATGCTCTCGGAGCAATGGCACAGGGCCTTTTCGCTTCACTTCTCATAGGAACAATTCTTTCAACAATCGGGCAGCAGTTTGGCATCGAGGTGCTTGTGACCATCGGTGCTTTTGCAACAGCTGTCATGGGTCCGGCAATGGCAATGGCCATCGGTTATTCGCTTAAGGCACCCACATATGTTCTGCTTTCGCTTGCGGCAGTAGGATATGCAGCATGCCAGGCAGGCGGAGCGGGCGGTCCGCTGGCAGTTTACTTTATTGCCGTTATTGCCTGCGAATGCGGAAAACTTGTATCAAAAATAACACCTATAGATCTGATAGTCACACCTATAGTAACAATTCTTGTGGGCGGTTTATTAAGCGTATTTGTTGCGCCATACATCAGCATTGCAGCCTCCGCTGTAGGAAATGCCATAATGTGGGCAACGGAGCTCCAGCCTTTCCTTATGGGCATGCTTGTTTCTCTTATTGTCGGCGCGGCCCTGACGCTACCGATATCAAGTGCAGCCATCTGCGCCGCTCTGGGCC
Organism: Lachnospiraceae bacterium; assembly: GCA_045640845.1. Taxonomy (GTDB): domain Bacteria; phylum Bacillota; class Clostridia; order Lachnospirales; family Lachnospiraceae; genus RGIG5612. The sequence goes on along the minus strand of JAZUFV010000027.1, from coordinate 2,547 downwards.
TTACGGGGCTTGCCGGAGGAGCAGCTCTTGCAGGATGCTGTGCAAACATGGTCGGATTTGCAGTCTGCTCATTCCGTGAAAACAAATGGGGCGGTCTTGTTGCACAGGGAATCGGAACCTCTATGCTCCAGATGGGCAACATTGTAAAGAACCCGAGAATATGGATCCCTGCACTTGTGGCATCAATCGTGAACGGCCCGATTGCAACATGCCTGTTTAAACTGCAGATGAACGGTGCGGCTGTTTCATCCGGAATGGGAACCTGCGGATTTGTCGGCCAGATAGGTGTATACACCGGCTGGGTAAATGACATTGCGGCAGGTGCAAAAACCGCGATCACAGCAGTTGACTGGATAGGGCTTATTGTTGTCAGCTTTATTGTGCCGGCAGTAGTCGCATGGCTGGTATCACTGCTGCTCAGAAAGATCAATTGGATTAAATTCGGCGATATGAAATTAGGAGACTGATCATGGCATACACAAAAGAAGAGATAATCAGAATAGTTGAGGAAGAGGGAGTTGAATTCATAAGACTCCAGTTTACAGATATTTTCGGGACACTTAAAAATGTTGCGATCACGCCGGGCCAGCTAGGGAAAGCCCTTGACAACAAGATGATGTTTGACGGTTCATCCATTGAAGGCTTTGTCCGTATTGAAGAGTCAGATATGGTACTTTACCCGGATTATAATTCATTTGCAATATATCCGTGGGGAGATGAAAACGGCAAGGTTGCCCGCCTTATCTGCAGCGTATGCGGTATTGACGGAAAACCGTTCATAGGTGATCCTCGTTATGTCCTGAACAAGGCCATAGCTCATGCGGCTCAGCTTGGATACACCCTGAACGTCGGTCCTGAGTGCGAGTTTTTCCTTTTCAATAAAGATGAAAAAGGATATCCGACACTTCAGTCATATGACAGGGGAAGTTATTTTGACCTTGGTCCGAATGATGTGGGTGAGAGAGCAAGAAAAGATATAGTCCTTGCACTTGAAAAACTGGGATTTGAAATAGAAGCATCACATCATGAGTGCGCTCCGGCACAGCATGAGATTGATTTTAAATATACCAGCGCAATGCATGCGGCTGACAACATCATGACATTTAAGCAGACGGTAAAATCTGTTGCCGATAAGCACGGACTTTATGCCACCTTCATGCCGAAGCCGATCTTTGGCATTGCCGGCTCCGGAATGCATCTTAACATGTCACTTTCAAAGGACGGAAAGAACGTATTTATCAATGAAAAGGATAAAAACGGCCTTTCAAAAGAAGCATATGCATTCATGGCAGGAATCATGAAACACATTGAGGGAATGTGCATTGTGCTTAATCCGCTTATCAACTCATATAAGAGACTGGTTCCTGATTACGAGGCACCTATATACATTGCATGGTCCGCAAAGAACAGAAGTCCTCTGATCCGTGTGCCTTCAAGCCGCGGAGCCTCAACCCGTATAGAGCTGAGAAGCCCCGATCCTTCGGCAAATCCGTATATGGCACTGGGCCTTTGCCTTGAGGCCGGTCTTGACGGAATTGAGAAAAAGCTTACTCCTCCGGCATCTGTGGACAAGAATATCTTTGAGATGAGCAAGAGGGAGCTTCTTCGTTCAGGAATAAAGAGCCTTCCTACCAACCTGGCAGATGCCATAGCAAAGGCAGAAAAAGACAAGCTGGTATGCGAGACCCTGGGACCTCATATCATGAGCAAGTATATTGAAGCAAAGAAAAAAGAATGGAATGAGTATAACCGCCGGGTTTCAAACTGGGAGATTGAATCATATCTTCATAAATTCTGATAGGTTATGTTTTTTACTGAGGCACTATAAATGTTAGACAATGTACTATTTTCATTGAATTCAACTTTCCCGCTGTTCCTTGTAATGGCGGTGGGATTCTTTATCCGCAAGATAAAAATTGTGGACGCCGGGTTTGTAAAAACCGCCAATAGCTTTAATTTTAAGGTGACCATACCGGCCCTTCTTTTTGCCGATATGGCAGCAGCCGATTTCAGGAAGACCTTTGACCTTAAATTCCTGGTCTTCTGCATGGGCGCAACAATAATCACCATTCTGGGATTATGGGGAGTTTCGAAGCTGGTCATGAGAAAAGACAAAGCTTCGGTGGCGGAATTTGTTCAGGGCTGCTACAGGGCAACACTTGCCGTAAGCGGCATTGCCCTCATCCAGAGCGTAAGCGGAAATACCAGCATGGCAGGAATGATGATGCTCTGTTCAGTGCCGTTTTATAACATCTTCGCCGTCATCATCCTTCAGACGGAGTCACCTGATAAATCCATTGCCGTTGAAAAGGGCAGAGTAGGAAAAGCGCTTCTGGGAATAGCAAAGAACCCTATCATCATTTCAATCCTTGCCGGTTTTGTTTCATCCATGATAGGCATCGATTATCCGCAGATAATTGATTCGACATTATCACTGATATCGCGTATAGGCACACCGTTTGCCCTCATGTGCATAGGAGCGGATTTTGATTTCAGGAAGGCTTTCGGCAAGATCGGCAAGTCAGGAATGGCTGCAGCGTTCAAGCT
>JAZUFV010000026.1:0-6319 GCA_045640845.1 Lachnospiraceae bacterium | reverse complement strand
AAGGCAACCGACAGGGATGCTTCAGTAGAACAGATCCGCAGCTGCGGGCATATGCTTACTGACTTCAGAATAAGACTGGAAGACGGAGTGCATTATTGCAGAATGAGGATCTCTGCAGATCCAAATGACAGTTCTGCAGTGATCATAGGAATCACAAACCGTGATGAAGAGCATGAAAAAGAGCAGGAGTACGCAGATCTTGAACGTGAACTTGCGGTTGCAAAAAAGGAAGTTGAAAACCGGGAAAAACTGGAAGACAGGCTTGCGGTAATCGACTGTCTGAGCAGCGAATATGACTATGTATGTTCGCTGAATGCAGAAACGATGGAAGTTACTGTTTACCGTGCAGTTGACTGGATAAGAGATATGTTTAAAAATCTGGAGGATATCGTCGTATCGCCTGAAGCAAGAGACAAGACCTTAAGGGGAATTATTGTACCTGAAGATTTTGAACAGTTCCAGATCGGGTCAAAACATGAGAATGTTCTGAGAGGACTTGCAGCAAACGGCACATATGCGGTTGATTACCGGGCTTATAAATACGGAAAGCTGCTGAATTACCAGACCAGATATACTGTCGACCCGGAAAATCCGAAGAGGATAATCATAGGTCTTCACAGCGTCTGATGCTCAGCCGATATCAATGTGGCCGGCATTGTATGCGGTGAACTCCTCACCCCAGTAATCGATGACAGCCTGGATGCGCTTCTTGCTGAAACGGATATATATTTTGTCTTTCGGAGGCCACTTAAGGGCCATCTGAAAACGCTCATCATCAGTCATGGAAACGCGTGAAAAGTATATGTATCTGGAACCGACATAATTGGTTTTATCAATCGACATACGGAACACCTTTGTTCCGATAACGCCGGCTTCCGCAATCTCGTCCCAGGTGAACTTAAGCCTTGTGAATGAAAAAAGCTTTAACTCAACCCCTTCGTCAGAGAAGCGGACAAGCCTTCCGTTTATCAGGGCGAGTATAAAGCATATGATAAAACCTGCAATGCAGATTCCGGCTGCAATCCACACATCGATGGAAATGAATGCGAGCGCAAAGATAAGAAGTATTACTGCGGTAACCGCATGAAATATAAGCTTGAATTTATCAACTATGAATGTCATCTGTTATTACCTGATTTAATATGATTATAAAAATATAACATTTTAAAGAAAAAAAAGAAACAACTGATGCATATGGTGGTATTATAAGCAGGGGAGAATAGTAAATTAAAAATTGTCAAAGGTTAATGGATTACTTTGATCAGAAGGTGGAAATATGTACGACTTAAGTCAGCTGACAGTAATAGCATATGTGGAACTGGACCTCCTGTGTCTTGTCATGATAGACCTCATCTGCGTGGTTGCCGCTTTTTACATGAAAGGGCAGAAACGCAGGTTTTCAAAAATTCTTTATGCAGTGGCAGCATGCTATAATGCGTACCTGCTGACTGATGTTATCTGGGTTGTCAGTGAGTTTTCACTGACGCAGACTTCTGTTTTGTTTTACACGGTTAACAGTATTTACTTTATTGCCCTTGTGGTTGGAGGTTATTTCTGGTTTATTTATGTCTGCAGAAGGCTTGGAGTTAAGCCGGCTTTTAAAAAGTGGTTCATTGCAAGCACAGCCGTTCCGGCATTCGTCGTATGCCTGCTTTCAGCTTCATCTTTTGCAACACGATACCTTTTCTATCTTGACGAGAGCATGAAATATGAAAGAGGGCCGTTTATTCCGGCATACACTTCCGTTGTCTGCGCATATTTTTTCGCATCAATGTTCGTTGCCGCAGCCTATGCTTTCAGGAAGAACAACAAGCTCAGGCATCTCCCGCATTTCCTTATGGGTTATTCGGGACCGATCCTGCTTTGCTATCTTATACAGATATTCTGCAACATAAACATAATATGTATCGGTTACATGGTGTCGGTACTTCTTCTTTTCTTCTATGATGTCATTCATATGGGACTTAATTATGAGGCCGTACTCAGAAAGAAAGAGAATGTGATCTTCCAGAGCGCCATACTGGCAGAAGCATACAGCTCATTTAAGGCAAATCTTTCACAGAATGAAGTTTTTCCGCCGGTACTTGAAATGGTTGACGGAGAAGGTGTGGATTATACATCCAAGTTCGGCGAGAAAATCCCTTCATACAACGACATGATCGCAATGAGCCGCGAACGCTACATCCATCCTGATTATCAGGAAAGCTTCGGAAGAGAGCTTTCGGCAGCAAGACTTATAGAATACTTTAACAGCGGTGACAAAATGCCTGAGTACACCTGCAAGGTGTATTCTTCAAAACTCGGCTGGCATTACAGAAGATATGTTTCATATCTTTCAAAGGATCCGGATAACGATGACATTGTCTCCATCACAGTTGCATATGTTGTGAATGTTAAGGAAAACTATGAAGTGCTTGACGGAACCACGATGCTGCTTGTTGATGACAGCAAGCTGAGCCGCGAAATAAGCCGCGATCTCCTGGAAGAGGCAGGAGTTACCGTAATTGAAGCTGAAAGCGGTGCCATGGCCCTTGAGGCCCTTAAAACATATCCGGCTTTCAACATGATCCTTATGGATATAGTTATGCCTGAGATGGACGGAATAGCCACAACTGCCCAGATACGTGCCATGGAAGAGAAGGGAACAAGTCAGGTTCCTATTGTTGCCCTCACGGCAGCCGGCTCTGATGCGCAGGTTGTTGAGATACTGAAGGCAGGAGCAAATGACTGTATCAGCAAACCTATTGTGGTCAATGATCTTGCCAAAGTCATGGTGGCATGCCTTAAGAAAAACACTGATACAATGCAGAAGCAGCTCCGTGAGACAATAAGGAGTGCAAATACAGATCCTCTTACGCATGTCAAGAATATTGCTGCATATACGGATAAAGTTGCTGAAATATCCGCAAGCATGGCCGAAAACAGGGATCAGCTCAAATTTGCGGCTGTACTGTGCGATGTTAACGGTCTTAAGAAGGAAAATGATACATACGGACACAGTGTGGGCGACCAGTACATTAAGAACTGCTGCAATATCATCTGTGAAGTATTTGATCACAGCCCGGTATACAGGATAGGCGGTGATGAATTTGTTGCCCTCCTTACCGGCGCGGATTACCTGTTTGCGGATGATCTGATGAAAAAGCTTTATGCAAGAATTCAGGAAGCCGAAAAGCTCCCTGATACGCTTTCCGGCAAGGCATCCTTCGCGGCAGGAATCGCTTATTACGATCCGTCAATTGACCTTTCGGTCAGTGATACCATGAAGAGAGCCGATGCCGAAATGTATAACCACAAAACAGTACGGAGAGCGTGATCACTCTTCGTAACCGGATTTAATCTTAATGATCTGCGCTGCTTCTGTATTGACAGACACGCAGATCTATTTTTATTTAAATATACCGGTTATTTTGTTTACCACAGAAGAAAGGGAATTGACAGCATCACCGAAGGCTTCAAAATCTATGTTGTTGATACCTTCAACTGTATCGTTGATATTTTCAACAGTATCTATTATTTCATCATACGAATCTGTCACCTGATCGACAACTTCATTTATCTGTTCAACCATAACAGTGGTAGAGTCTACCAGCTTGGCAATCTTCGGAACGTTGATCACGTAGACGGCAATCAGAACGACAATCAGTATTATGCCTACAACAACATTGATCTTCTGAAACTTGTAGATTTTTGTCAGCGTTGCTTCGCTGGCCGGGGAAGGCTGATATCCCTGATTGGTGTTTTCACTGTTGTTTTCCATTGATTTACCTCCGGTTTTTTTAGTGGGCAGATACAGTTCTGCCGATAAGTGATTTTATTTTAGCATCAATCAATTTTTTTGAACATAATGATTTTACGGGGCCTTTGTGGTACGGCTGCCCGGAAAAAGCCCGGCGGCAGGGCTTTGCGGATGCAGAAGAGAGAAGAATGTGTTATTATGGGTTTCATGGAAACAATCAGTGAAGAAAAAATAATAAAAGTAGTGATAGCGGGTCTTGATACAGGCGGCAAGGATTTTGATCACAGCATGGATGAGCTGGCAAGCCTTGTGGAAGCCTGCGATATGGAAGTCTGCGCAACGCTGGTCCAGCGCCTTCCTCACCCGGAATCAGGCACATATCTGGGCAGCGGAAAGATTGAGGAACTTAAGGAGCTGGCAGCAGCCCTTGAGGCAGATTACTGCGTATTTGAAGACAATCTTTCACCGGCCCAGCTGAAGAATATTTCAAATATCGTCAAGCTGCCTGTCTGGGACAGGACAAACCTTATTCTTGAGATTTTTTCACGCCGTGCCAAGACAAAAGAGGCAAGGCTTCAGGTGGAATCTGCATACCTTCAGTATATGCTCCCAAGGCTTTCAGGCATGTGGCAGCATCTTGGCAGACAGGGCGGAGGCGGCGGAAGCCGTGCAAATAAAGGTATAGGCGAGACCCAGCTTGAACTTGACAGAAGGCAGATAAAAACGCGTATAGCAGAACTTCGCCGGGAGCTGGAAACCATTACCAGAACAAGAGACGTCCAGCGGCAGGGCAGAATAAAAGGAGGGCTCCCGCGGGTGGCTCTTGTGGGATATACAAATGCCGGAAAATCAACTCTCCTTAACAGAATGATAGATCTGGGCGGTGGTGAGGACCAGAAAAAAGTCCTTCAGAAGGACATGCTTTTTGCAACGCTTGATACTTCTGTGAGGCGCATTTCAACTGAAGATAATAAGGATTTTCTTTTGTCGGACACGGTAGGTTTTATTGAAAATCTTCCTCACGGACTTGTTAAGGCATTCCGGTCAACGCTTGAAGAGGCTGTAAGTGCGGATCTTCTGCTGATAGTGCTGGATGCGTCTGATCCGTACTGGCGTGAGCATAAAAAAGTAACGGAAGATACCCTGAAGGACCTTGGAGCGGATACAGTTCCGCGTATATATGTCATGAATAAGAGTGATCTTCTGGAAGAGAGAGGATGGCTCCTGCCTAAGGTAAAGCAGGACGAGATATGGATGTCGGCCCAGACCGGTGAAGGCCTTTCGGAGCTGACAGATATGATAGTCAAGGAAGTTTATGCCGGAAGTGAGATACTTAAGCTTCTGATACCGTTTTCCAGGGGAGATGTGCTTAACCGTCTCCACACCCAGGCCCATGTTCTCTCTGAGGAATATACGAGTGAGGGAACCGTGGTCACGGCAGACTGCCCGTCAGCACTTGCCGGTGAGTTAAAGCCATTCATAAATATTATGTAACATCGTGCGGGCGAACTGTGTTCGCCCGCTGTGTTCGCCCGCTACTTTATTTCTGCCAATCTTTCAAATGCTTCTTTTACAAGTGAAAACGGACATGCCAGGTTCATCCTTATGGTATTCGGCCAGAAGAACTTTTCACCATCCTGCCAGATAACACCCTTGGCAACTCCGCGCCTTTGAAGTTCGTGAATTGAAATTCCAAGCCTTTCGCACCAGCCTGTGCAGTCAAGGAAGAGCATATATGTACCTTCAGGCATCATAACTTCAACTCCCGGAATATTTTCTTTTATAAAATCACAGGCATATTTAAGGTTACCGTTTACCACAGAGCACATTTCATCGGCCCATTCGGCGCCTTCTTCGGAATAAGCCCCGATAAGTGAATGCATGGAAAGAACATTGCAGCTGTTGTAATGTGTTTTTTCCGCGCATTCTTTCAGCTTTGTGTGCAGTTCATCGTTATATACAATGTGGTATGAGCCTACAAGGCCTGCAAGTGAGAACGTCTTGGTAGGCGCATAGAATGAAACGGTGTTATTGCGCGCATATTCCGAAATTTCCGCGGTCGGGATGTGAGTGTGGCCCGGCATGATTATGTCTGACCATATTTCATCCGAAATTACTGTGCAGCCATGCTCTTCATAGACTTTCATGGCGCCTTCAATCTCCCATTTTTCCCATACGCGCCCGCATGGATTATGAGGAGAGCAGAAGATCACGGCCTTGATGCCGTTTTCTTCAATCTTCGAAGCCATATCTTCAAAATCCATCCGCCAGATGCCTTCAGCGTCTCTTGCCAGATTGCTGTGAACTGCTTTCAGACCCATGGAATTGAGCACGTTTGTAAAGCCCACGTAAGTAGGCGCGTGAACCAGAACGGGGTCTCCTTCTTCAGTAAGCATTCTGAGGGCAGCAGCAACTCCTCCCAGAACGCCGTTTTCATAGCCGATATGCTTTGCTTCGAGTCCTTTTGTCCCATGGCGTGCTTCATGCCATTTTATGATTGAATCAAAATATTCATTGCTTTCATGAAAATAGCCGAAATTAGGGAATTCAAGCCTTTTGTTTATGGCTTCAAGTACACAT
>JAZUFV010000025.1:0-11657 GCA_045640845.1 Lachnospiraceae bacterium | reverse complement strand
GTGGTGTGCATTTTTATACTGTGTCTAAATCTTAAAAAAACTATTCCTCTAATTCAGACCATTTCTAAAAATACGCTGGGAATATATTTAATGCATGAGATATTAATACAAATTACCGGAAAATATGTAATCCAGGTTGATTTTCTTAGCAACATCCCCTTTTGCATTGTATATGCAACAGCTGTCATGACGATATGTTTGGGAATCTCATTGATTCTGAAAAAGATTCCTATAGTGAAGTATCTGGTTTAATAATTTTTAAAGGCTGCCTTATTGTGGCAGCCTTTTTTTATATTGCTTATTTTTCAAAAATATTGTCCGGGTTGATCCCGACAAAGTTGCGTCCGCGGCGCAGTGTGATGCGTCCCTTTCCCGGAGCTGCAGCTCCTGCGAATGCGGCCGGTGCATTCACCTGTGCGTTTGCCTTTGAACGGTCTTTGGTAAGCGGAACACTCTGTCCCCAGAAGCTTGGGGTTTCACATTCAACTATATGGCCGGCAACAGCATCTTCCAGAAGGGCAATGATGTTAGGCAGGCAGTCATCATCAAGAGGAGCACCCAGCGCACGGAAGTCGTGATGGCCGTTCCAGATGCCGTCGTATTTATCACCCATGGCCTGAATGCGTTTCAGGTTCCTAAGAGTTGTCTCAACAGGAACAGCACTTGCTCCGAGATTGAAGTTGATGGCATCGCCTGCAAAAAGAGTGCGGGTCTGCTCATCCAGGAATACCATTTCTCCAGGGCTGTGGCCTGCGCATTCATATGCGGTTACAATCCTTCCGCCGCCCAGGTCAAACTGCATTCCGTCAGTAAGATCATGGATCACAGGCATCGGCTCGTCCTCGCCGGTGCGCAGATCCTCATCAAGATCATACGGATAAAGATTGAACATGGTATACGGAGCACCTATGCAGCCTTTCTGCCTGATAGACACGCGCTCAATATCAAAGCGGCGGCGCTCAATGGACTGCGGGATAGGCTTATCGGCATCCTTTGGGTTGATCCATATTTCATCAAACTGACGGGCGTTGCCTGTGTGGTCAACGTGGCCGTGTGAGATCACGCAGATAAGAGGCTTATCAGTGATCATTTCAATTGCACCCCTAAGGTCACCGATGCCCATTCCGGTATCAATGACCATGGCCTTTTCGGTGCCTACCAGCAGGAAAATGCTGGCATTGTCAAATTCATCGATTTCCCATGTGTCCTTTTTGAACTGGACCATCGGATACAGTTTAGTAAGCATAATATCCTCCAAGATTTTTTTTCAGTGAGATTATACCATATTTGTATCAGCGGCGGTTATCCGAAAATTCGAATGCAGAAAGTACTTTCCGGACATAAACACTGAAAGGCTGGGACGCGCTGAAACGCACCATATTTGCGTAATGGGGGTTGGCTGTTCAACTCCATAAGTCCTACCTATTCTGATTTAATTAATACGCCCTGCTGAAAATGGAGCGTTGTTTAACAGAAAAAGGTTCCGCATAAGCGGAACCGGGCATAAAAAAATCGGGGTGACAGGATTCGAACCTGCGGCCTCTTGATCCCAAATCAAGCACTCTAGCCAAACTGAGCCACACCCCGATATGCAGCGCGTTTTCTCTCGCGTGCAAGGGGTATTATATAGTACGGTTTTTTTAAAGTCAATCAGTTTTTTAAAAAAAGGCCCGGTGCAGACAAAAGCGGCATTTAAATGGCGGAAAACTCGCATAAAAAAGTAAAAAAACCGATGTTTTTTCTACACGGGCGGGCATTACTTATGATATAATCATAAGAAAAATTGGAGTAGTATGCAAAACTGCCTGTAATTTGTATGAAAGACAGTATGTAAATTGGTTTAATGGCAAAGGATTTTACAAGGGACTATACTGAGGGGCCTATAGTCAAGCCCCTGCTATTATTTAGTCTTCCGCTCGTGGGTGCAAACCTGCTGCAGATTGTCTACAACATGGTCGATATGGTCATTGTCGGCAATGTCTGCGGCAGTGTGGGACTTTCGGCAGTAGCCGTCGGCGGAAGCGTAACAGACTTTTTCACCTGCATGACAATGGGCTTTTCGAACGCAGCCCAGATCATCATCTCCCAGCTGCTGGGAGCAAGGCAGAGAGAAAAAATAGGAAAGTTTGTAGGCACATTTACAATCACACTGGGAACGGCTGCCCTCATCCTCACGGCAATTGCCCTGATCTTCAGGCAGGAACTGCTGGTCATTATGAATACACCGGCAGAATCATTTGACGAAGCTATGCGCTATTCGGTTGTATCCATGAGCGGCATCATTTTTGTTTACGGGTATAATGCCGTCAGCGCGATAATGCGAGGACTGGGTGATGCCAAGCGGCCGTTCATGTTCATAGCCATAGCCGCAGTCATGAATATCATTCTTGACATCGTGTGCGTAAAATTTCTGGGAATGGGAGCCATGGGCGCGGCACTTGCAACGGTGGCAAGCCAGGCGGTAAGCTTCATAACTGCCCTGGTATATCTGATAAAGCACAAGAGCCAGCTTGGTTTCGCGATAAGCAAGTCAGATTTCCGGATGGACTGGGTACTGTTCCGCACACTTGTTAAGCTGGGCATACCGATGGCACTCAAGAACGCAGCCGTAAGTTTTTCAAGACTGTTCCTCAACAGCTTTATAAACCAGTACGGCGTAGTTGTTTCTGCAGTAAGCGGAGTCGGAAACAAGCTGAACTCGATAGCAAACCTTGTGTCAAACTCGCTCAACACCGCAGGCAGCTCAATGGTCGGCCAGAACATAGGTGCAGAGCATTACAACCGTGTACCTAAGATCATGGGCTCTGTGTGGGGCATAAACCTGATTGCAATATCCGTTATTTCAGCTGTAATGCTGGCTTTCCCAGAATGGGTGTTCAGCCTGTTTGGACTTGAACCGCAGACAATGACTGTTGCCCTCGAGTTTGTTCCGATAGCCGTCATCATGTTCTTCGGAAGCGGTCTCCGCTCCGGCGCAAACGCGCTCATCAACGGAAGCGGAAACTTTGTGGTAAACATGGCAGTTGCACTGCTTGATGCGCTTATCCTCCGCATCAGTCTGGGACTTCTTCTCGGACTGGTATTCGGAATGGGCTATAACGGCTTCTGGCTCGGCGATTCCATCAGCGGATGGGTACCTTTCTTCATCGGCATCGTTTTCCTGCTTACGGGCAAATGGAAAACGCGCAAACATATAATAAAAGAAGAGCCTAAAAAAGCTTAAGAAAAAAAGGAGACTACTATGCTAAAAGACGGAAAAATCTGGATGGCGAAAGCCGGCGACAAAGATCTTTACTTACTGCCTAAGATGGCCAATAGACATGGCATCATAGCGGGCGCAACCGGTACCGGAAAGACGATCACCCTCAAGGTTATGGCTGAGTCATTCTCAGACATGGGCGTTCCTGTATTTTTCAGCGATGTAAAGGGAGATCTTTCAGGTATGTGCGTACCTGGCACGGACAGTGAAGATATGCAGTCAAGAATTGCAAACTTCGGTATTGAAGGATGGGAGTACAAGACCTACCCGACAACATTCTGGGATCTCTTTGGTGAAAAGGGACATCCTGTACGTGTTACCATGTCAGGCCTTGGACCAATGCTCCTTGCACGCCTCCTGAACCTCAATGAGACACAGGAAGGTGTTCTTAATATCGTATTCAAGGTTGCTGATGATCAGGGACTTCTTCTCCTTGATATGAAGGATCTCCGCGCAATGCTTCAGTATGTCGGAGACAACAAGGAAGAATATACAACCATGTACGGCAACGTATCACCGGCCAGCGTTGGCGCAATCCAGAGAGCACTTCTGGCATTTGAGCAGGAGGGCGGCTGCGATGTATTCGGCGAGCCTGAGCTTGATGTTCGCGACTGGATCCGCACCGATATCAACGGACGCGGTATGATCAACATCCTTTCAAGCGAGAAGCTTTTCCGCAGCCCTAAGACATACGGAACATTCCTTCTGTGGATGCTGACAGAACTTTATGAGAATCTGCCTGAGGTAGGCGATCTTGATAAGCCGCGTATGGTATTCTTCTTTGACGAGGCTCATGTATTATTTGATGATACACCAAAGGCACTTCATCAGAAGATAGCTCAGGTTATCAAGCTCATCCGCTCAAAGGGAATCGGCGTATTCTTTGTAACCCAGAACCCTTCAGATGTTCCTGATGATGTTCTTGCACAGCTTTCAAACCGTGTACAGCACGGCCTTCGCGCATATACACCTTCAGAGCAGAAGGGCATTAAGGCAGCTTCAGAGAGCTTCCGCGTAAACCCTGAGTTCAGGACAGAAGAAGCACTTCAGGCACTCGGCACAGGCGAGGCACTTGTAAGCTTCCTGGAAGAGGACGGCGTTCCTGCAGTTGTTGAGAAGGCAAAGATCCTTCCTCCTCAGAGTCTTATGGGAGCTGCTCCGGAAGATACAGTTCTGGGCATTGTAAATGCAGGCGAGTTTGATCTTAAGTACAGACAGAGCGTAGACCGCGAGTCAGCATATGAAGTAATTATGCAGGCAAGCAACATCCTGGCACAGCAGGGCGGTGGAATTGCAGGCGGACTTGCAGCAGCAGGCGCAGCAGTTGTAGGCGGACTTGCAGCAGCAGGAGAAGCAGTTGTTGATGCATTCACACCTGACCAGCCGGCACAGGCAGAAGCACCGGCAGCAGAGGCAGAAGTTCCTGCAGCAGAGCCTGAAATGACAATGACCGAAAAGATGCAGGCTGAAATAGCAGAGCTCAAGAAGCAGAACGCAGAGCTCACCGAAAAGGTTGAAAACGGCGGCAAGACCGAGGAAGAGGCTGCTGCAGAAGCTGAGGCAGAAGCAAAAGCTGAAGAAAAGGCTGAGAAGAAGGCAGCAGCAAAGAGTGCAGTTGTCAATACCGGAATCAAGGCAGCAAAGAGCGCAGCAACAAATGCATCATCATCTGTAATGCGTTCGCTCAGCACAAACATCGTTAACTCCATCACAGGCAGCGGCAAGGTTTCATCAGTCGGCCAGATCGGAAAACGTGCAGCAACAACAGCTCTCAGTTCAGTACTCCGCACCGGTTCATCATCACTTATCAGAGGACTTTTCGGAAACCTGACAAAGAAATAAAAATTAATAAAGATTATCGGCAAAAGGCGCCGCTTCCCCGGCGCCTTAACTTGCTAGAAACCCCGAAAGTAGAGTAGGGGATTTAATAAAGAGGAACAGACATGAAAGTAATTTTAAAGAACGGAACAGTACAGGAATGTTCATACGATGAGGACATCGCGAAGGAAGCCTTCCACCACACAACGTCACACATTCTTGCGCAGGCAGTAAAGCGCCTGTATCCGACCACGAAATGCGCAATCGGCCCGGCCATCAAGGATGGCTTTTATTACGACTTTGAATTCGACTTCGATTTCACCGATGATAACCTTGCAGAGATCGAAGCTGAAATGAAGAAGATCGTAAAGGAAAACCTGAAGCTTACCCACTTCACAATGGAGCGCGGGGAAGCACTTAAGGTTATGACCGAAAAAGGCGAGGACTACAAAGTTCAGCTTATTAACGATCTTCCGGAAGATGCCGAGCTCAGCTTCTTCCAGCAGGGCGATTATCTTGAACTGTGCGCAGGCCCTCACGTAACATACACAAGCGCGATCAAGGCATTCAAGCTGCTCAACGTTGCAGGCGCATACTGGCGCGGCGATGAGCACAACAAGATGCTTACCCGTATTTACGGAACATCATTCCCTAACAAGGAACTGCTTGATGAATACCTCAACCGCCTGGAAGAGGCCCGCAAGCGTGACCACCGTAAACTCGGCAAAGAACTGAAACTCTTCACCCTCATGGATGAGGGCCCGGGCTTCCCGTTCTTCCTGCCAAACGGAATGATCATCAAGAATAAACTTATTGATTACTGGCGCAAGATCCATACCCGTGAGGGATATGTTGAGATCAGCACACCTATAATGCTGAACCGTCAGCTGTGGGAGACCTCCGGACATTGGTATCATTACCGTGAGAACATGTATACCACGGTTATTGATGAGACCGACTTTGCTGTTAAGCCTATGAACTGCCCGGGCGGCATTCTGGTTTATAAGACAGAGCCTCGCTCATACCGTGACCTTCCTATCAGAATGGGCGAGCTTGGTCTGGTTCACCGTCATGAGAAGAGCGGTCAGCTGCACGGCCTCATGCGCGTACGCTGCTTCACACAGGATGATGCTCACATCTTCATGACACCTGAGCAGATCCCTTATGAGATAAAAGGCGTTGTAAGACTTATTGATGAAGTCTACAAAAAGTTCGGATTCAAGTATCATGTTGAGCTTTCAACCCGTCCTGAGGATTCAATGGGATCCGACGAAGACTGGGAGATGGCAACAGAAGGTCTTAAGGGCGCACTGGATGACCTTGGACTGGCATATGTTATCAACGAAGGCGATGGTGCATTCTACGGACCGAAGATTGACTTCCATCTGGAGGATTCAATCGGACGTACATGGCAGTGCGGTACCATCCAGCTTGACTTCCAGCTGCCTCAGCGCTTTGAGCTTGAGTATGTAGGAAAAGACGGCCAGATGCATCGCCCGATCATGATCCACCGCGTATGCTTCGGCTCAATTGAGCGTTTCATCGGAATTCTCATTGAGCATTTTGCAGGCAAGTTCCCATTCTGGCTCTCACCTGTACAGCTGAAGATCCTGCCGATTTCGGACAAGTTCACAGGCTATGCAGAGAGCGTTGCCATCAGCCTCAAGAAGGCCGGCTACAGAGTTGACATAGACGAGCGTTCAGAGAAGATCGGCTACAAGATCCGTGAAGCCCGCAACGAGCGTGTTCCGTACATCCTTGTTGTCGGCGAGAAGGAAGAAGAGGCCGGAACAGTATCTGTACGCCGCCGTGATGACGGAGAGAATCAGGATCTCGGCGCACTTACAATCGAGAAGCTTATTGAAGTGCTTGAAAGAGAAGACGATATGTGATTCTTTGAAATTGCAGAAACAGGAAAATAAAACTAAAGGGCTGACGCATATGCGCCGGCCCTTATTAAGATTAGTTGCAAAAAATATTGTAACAGTTTTTTTCAGGTAATATAATTACTGCTATGGAAAAGAAAAACAGTGTTGCATCATTTATTTTATTCCTGCTGTCGATGATCATTTTTTGTACAGTGGGCATCATCAGGCGGTTTATTCCGCTGCCTTCGGGGATCCTGGCATTTCTCCGCGGCGTTATAGGCGTGGTATTCATTGCCATCTTTGCCGCTGCCACAGGAAAGCTTAGGCACGATCCAAAATTCAGGACAATAGATAAAAAGCTGTTATGGCTGCTGGCCCTCAGCGGCGCGCTGATAGGCCTCAACTGGGCCATGCTTTTTGAAAGCTTCAACTATACCAGCGTGGCCACAGGGACGCTCTGCTATTATATGGAGCCGACCATAGTGATCCTGCTTTCCCCGCTGCTTTTAAAAGAAAAGCTTACATTAAAGAAGGGGCTCTGCGCCCTGGCCGCCATCATCGGAATCATTTTTGTATCCGGCGCGGCAGATAACTGGTTCGGCGGAAAAAGCGCGGCAGAGGGAAATGTGCTCGGCGTCATCTTTGGACTGATAGCAGCCTGCCTTTATGCGACAGTTGTAATCATCAATAAGAAAACCCCGGGTGTGAACCCGTATCAGAAGACCATAATCCAGATAGGAAGTGCGGCAGTCATCATGATACCGTACATTCTGGTGACTGCAGCCATTTCGGCCGGAGGCAGCAGCTATGGCGAGGCTCTTAAGCTTGCCGTGGTCGGCGAGGGCGGAATTGAAAGCATCACGCTGACAGTCATACTGCTGGTTATTGTTCTGGGCCTTGTCCATACAGGTGCCGCATATGCACTGTTCTTCGGCAGCATAGACGGAATCAAGGCACAGACGGTTGCCCTTTTCAGTTATATAGACCCGGTCGGAGCCCTTATACTTTCGGCGATCATACTGGGCGAGGAGATGACGGTCTTCGGAATTATAGGAGCGGTGCTGATACTCGGCGCAGCCCTGATTTCAGAACTAAAAACAAAAAACAGTTGAACATATAACACGGATTTTGTCCCAAAACAGACAGGAGGTAGATTATGCCTGCACCGGGAGGAATGGGCCGCGGAGGTCTGGGCCCAAGAGGATTTTTAACAGACGAAGAAAAAAAGAACATGCCTAAGGTATCATGGGCTTTGCTGAAGCGCATATTCTCATACCTTAAGCCATATCTTTTCCAGTTCATACTTGTGTTTGTCACAATTCTGGCGGCTGCGGTAGTGGGACTGTTCCCTTCGATCATCACAGGACGCATAGTGGACGAGGCACTGCTGGGCAAGGATATGGCCCTGCTGATCAAGCTGCTTATCCTTGCGCTGGTAACACTTGTGGGCTCGCAGCTCATCAGCGTGCTTGAGACCTACATAAACGTGTGGATCTCGCAGAGCATCATCCGCGATATGAAAAACCAGATGTACCATCATCTGGAGTATATGCCGCACTCATTCTTCACAACGCAGAACCAGGGCGATATCATCACCCGAATGAATACGGATATCTCAGGCGTCAGCACAGTGATCAGCGGCACACTGACAAGCATTGTCAGCAACATCGCCACTGTTGTGACCACGCTGGTGGCGCTCTTTTCAATGAACTGGCGGCTTGCCATTGTGGGCATGATAGTTATGCCGCTGCTGGTCATTCCGTCAAAGGCTGTCGGCCGCACCAGATGGCAGCTTCTTTCGGAAAGCCAGGCAAAGAACGATGAGATGAACGGCATCATCAACGAGACGCTCAGCGTATCGGGATCGATGCTTGTTAAACTTTTCACCCGCGAGGAAAATGAGTACACGCGTTTCAAAAAGGTGAATGACGAGGTTACAAACCTCAACCTGAAGGAACAGCGTTCCGGCCAGTTCTTCAGAATGACGATGGGACTCCTGATCCAGCTGGCACCGCTTCTTATCTATTTCGCCGGCGGATATTTTATCATCGCCCGCTTTGACGAGGCACTGACCATCGGTACTATCACCGCTACTGTAACTCTGGTCAACCGCCTCTACAGACCGGTTGAGCAGCTGCTGAACATCCGCGTTGACTTTACCAGGTCGCTGGCTCTGTTCACACGTATCTTTGATTACTTCGACATGAAGCCTGACATTGTTTCACCTGAAAACGGCGCAAAGCCGAACATGGACGAACCGACTGTTGACTTTGAGCATGTTGCATTCTCATATAACCCTGAAAAGCCGATCCTTACCGATGTTGATTTTCATGTTGACAGCGGCCGAATGGTGGCTATCGTAGGTCCTTCCGGCTCCGGCAAATCGACCACGGTCAACCTCATCCCAAGGCTTTATGATGTTAATTCAGGAAGTGTTAAAGTCTGCGGCGTGGATGTGCGCGAGATAGACCTGCCGCACTTGAGGGGCGGAATAGGCGTGGTTACCCAGGAGACATATCTCTTCAACGGAACCATAATGGAAAATTTGAAGTATGCCAATGAAAATGCCACGGAAGAGCAGATAATAGAGGCCTGCAAGGTGGCCAATATCCACGATTTCATAGTGAACCAGCCTGACGGATACAATACTGTTGTGGGCAACAGAGGACTGAAGCTTTCCGGCGGCGAGAAGCAGAGGCTTTCCATTGCCAGAGTGCTTCTTAAGGATCCGCGCATCCTTATTCTGGACGAGGCAACAAGCTCACTCGATTCAATTTCGGAGAGTGCCATCCAGGATGCGCTTGATGCAGTAATGGAAGGGCGCACAAGCATAGTCATTGCCCACCGACTGACCACAATACTTAAGGCAGATGAGATCCTGGTTGTAAACAACGGAGTCATTGCCGAGCGGGGTACTCATGATGAACTTCTTGAGCTTGACGGCGTATACCGCGAGCTTTACGAGACGCAGTTCCGCCAGATAATCGAGCTTGAGGAAACTCATGATGATGAAAAGGAAAAATAAAAGGCTTTAAATAAAGGCAAAATATGATAAAATACCTACGATGCAATTTTGAATCGCAGGTATTTTTTATGGGAAGAGAAGTATGGAAACCGGGAAATATGCTTTATCCGCTGCCGGCGGTAATGGTGAGCTGCGAACGTCCCGGTGAGAAACCTAATATCATAACGATTGCGTGGACGGGAACCATCTGCAGCGACCCGGCCATGCTGTATGTATCCGTTCGTAAGGAACGCTATTCACACGCCATCATCAAGGAGAGCGGCGAGTTTGTTGTTAATCTGGTGGGTGAAGAGCAGATGAAGGCCATGGACTGGTGCGGAGTGAGATCCGGCCGTGATTATGACAAATTCAAGGAATGCGGCCTGACGGCGATTGCATCGCAGAAAGTGAATGCTCCGACCATAGCCGAGTGCCCGGTGGCGATTGAATGCAAGGTGAAGCAGGTGATTGAACTTGGCAGCCACGATATGTTCATTGCCGAAGTTATTGCAGTGACGGTTGATGACAGGTACATGGATGAACAGGGCCGGTTCTGCATGGAAAAAGCAAAGCTGATCGCCTATAACCATGGTGATTATCATGAAGTCGGCAAGCAGGCAGGCAAATTCGGATACAGCGTTGAAAAGCCGAAGACAGCGGCAAAACGCTGCAGAGCAAAGGAGAAAAAATGAAGATTTGTGTATACGGAGCAGCAAGCCCTGATATAGAACAGGATTATATTGACAAGGTAGAAGCACTCTGCAAAAAGCTTGGCGAAAGAGGACACAACCTCATCTTCGGAGGCGGCGCAAGCGGACTTATGGGAGCAGCTGCAAGAGGCTTTCATGCAGGCGGCGGCAAAGTTATAGGAGTTTTCCCGGTTTTCTTTGGAGGAGACAGCGTTGAGGAACTCTTTGAAGGATGCGACCATACCACATGGACACCTGACATGGGAGTACGCAAGCAGATCATGGAAGTGAACTGCGATGCTTTCCTGGTAGTTCCGGGCGGAATAGGCACACTGGATGAGTTCTTCCAGGCACTGACTCTTAAGGATCTGGGCCAGACAACCAATCCTATTGCAGTATATAATATCAATGGATATTACTATTCACTGAAAGCTATGCTCCACAGCGGACAGGAAGAGCACTTCCTTAGGAAGGGCGTTGATGAGATGTATGGCTTCTTTGATGACGGAGATGAAGACAAGATGATCGAGTATCTTGAGACTCCGTGTCAGGAAATGGCTTCCCTCAAGGAACGCGGATATAAGTAAAAAACCAATGGTGGGCCTGCGCTGCAAACCGCGGCGCAGACCCTGCCCGGTAATATTGGAGACGTATCGAAGTGGTCATAACGAGCCGCACTCGAAATGCGGTCATCGGGCAACCGGTGCGTGGGTTCGAATCCCACCGTCTCCGTGCACAATTAAGGGAGTCCCAGTGGGACTCCTTTAATTGTGCAAAGTTCAAGGGTGGGATTCGAACGCCAAGGCAGCGAGCGCGAAGAGCGCGAAGCGGCCGAAGGCCGGCGTGAAAGGGGACGAAGTCCCCGGAGCGAATCCCACCGTCTTCCTTTTTCGTGCCTGACTCAAGGGTGGGATTCGAACGCCAAGGCAGCGAGCGCGAAGAGCGCGAAGCGGCCGAAGGCCGGCGTGAAAGGGGACGAAGTCCCCGGAGCGAATCCCACCGTCTTCCTTTTTCGTGCC
>JAZUFV010000024.1:0-20335 GCA_045640845.1 Lachnospiraceae bacterium | reverse complement strand
GATCAAGAAGGAGAAGCTGCGTATGCAGTATGCCGCTTAGGCCCTCAGCAATTGAAATGGGATTTTGAGCCTCATCCGATTCGTATGCATCAAGATATACCCGGATCTGCAGAAGGAGTTTTTCTGCGGCTGCCGAGGCCTGTGCCTTTACTTCCGGGGTCTTGCCGAAAGCTGCAGCAGCAGCGGCAAACAGAGCGATGCCTGAGATTCCCCCGGCATATCCGATGCCGCAAAAAGAGGACAGCTTTTTTTCGGAAAAACGAATGTCATGGAAACAGAGATCGCCGTTTGACGCAGTCTGCACATCTTTCATCATTTCCTGAAAAATCTGTTCAGCCTCAGCAATATAATCCTGTTCGGAAAAAGGATTTTTTTGTTGTGCGCGTTCCGCAAAATTGACCGGCTTCATTCTTCATCTGCAGGCTTGCCGTAGAAAGCTTCCTGTTTTTCTTCAAGGAACCTTAAAATCGGCAGCAAAGCTTCATAGCCGGATTCTGTATATTTTTTATGATGGAGCTGTCCCGTAAGATACGGACCGATTGCTCCGATATGTTCATCCATATCGAAATCAGCCAGAGAAATTTCCGGGATCAGCGCATGGTACGCCGGAAAACCGAGAAATGAAAAATCACGGACATAGAGATGCAAGCCGTGCTTTTTGATCAGGGAAAGCAGATATTCGCAGTCATCCATGCCGGAATCGTTGTATGTATACTGTGTGCTGTATTCGTCCGGAACATTATAAAGATTGTCAGGCTTCAGACCAATCCCCGCAATCTTTGCCCGCATAAACTGCCCATGGTACCATTTTTTTGCGGTAGGGAATTTCCAGTCACTGTAGAGACCGCAGCTTTTACTGCTGAGACGCATCTTCTGCTGTCCCTCAAGGATGCATTGGAACAGCTCTGTAAGGCACCTCTCCAGCGCAACTACCGGGTTAGGATCGGCACCCAGATCAAACATGATGGAATCGTCCTTTTCAAGAATCAGACCGAGGACGGGATACTCCAGATCCATGGAGGCATCGATAATCTTATGTCTGTAACCTTCTTCCTCCAGATGACGCAGCTTATCCAGAATCTCGGTTCCCTCAAAGCATTCGTCGGCAAGCTGTTTAAGACGTGTATTTTTGTAATAAATATTTTTCAGGGCAGCGCGTTCAAATACCTCGGAAATACCCTGCGCAAGGGCTTCATTATGCGTGTTCCCGGCAGAAAAACCGTTTGCGGAAGCAAGAAAAAGGATAATTTCTATAGGCAGATACACCCTGCCGCCGCTTACCGCATCTTCATACGGAACGCAGGATGTACAGATATCCTGAATATCACGGAAGGCAGCTTCATATTCCTCATCTGAAAGGCTGAGCAGCATTTTCAGGGAACGGACGCCTTCAGGCGGCAGATCTTTGATCCGGAACTGTTTTTCATCAGGCGCAAATGCGTATTTGATCTTTTTCTCATTATACGCCCTTTTGCGCTCAGCCAGGAAAAGGACGCCGCCTTCAATGCGTTCCATCATTTCACCGTATGCACTGGCAAGCGAATAACGGGGAGTCATTCCTTTTCCGTTGGTGCTGTAACTGCACCCGACAAATGCTTCATCGCCGAAAGAAATGTTGGATGCCGCCGTCCGTGACGCTTTATGATAGATGCTGTTCTCGCAGAGAAAGATATTGCCTTCATACATTATATCCCGGATGATGCGGACGGTCTCTTCCGGGGTCCTTGCCTTGTATTTGTTTTTCCTTAAAAAAAGCATGCGTTCTCTCCTTAATGCAATGAGCGGATTGATAATAAACAAGTACTACATTATGATGTATTATATACACGAATTATGCAATTACAACAGACATATATTCGTTGATATGAAAAAAGCGAAAGGCAGCTCCTGTCACCCGGCTGAACGGAAGCCGGCGTAAAAACCAAAGGAATCCCGGCATGATTGAGAGAAGAAAAAACAGGTATATGGATAAACGCGCATCTGCGGTAATATCCGGATATATTGAAAAATCCGGAAGAACCATGCTGCAGGAAGCTGCACACGGACTGAAGGATGAACTGGCTGAAAGACTCTCTGAAATATCTGCCGGCACTTTTGAAAAAATGCTGATCGAGCGGGCATATGAAAAAAAGCTTTTGCTGGCTATGGTCAGAGGCGAGGCAGAAGAGAAAGTTGCCGCGCTTAGAGATGAGTTCATTAATGATCTTCTGAAGAACGGCGATGAGATTCTCCGGGAGAAAGCTCCGGAACTTCTGGATGCGGTCCTGTTTCTGGAACAGCGCTATGTCAGCGTGCTTGAAGAGTTCTGCATACGCTATGAAAAGAATAAGCAAAAGATAGAAGAAGTCCTGTTTAACGGGAAAACCATTCATCATCTTACGGAGATAACGCTTTTGGCGGGAGATTCGCATAATCACGGAAGAGGGACCGCGGTCGTGACAAGTGATGCGGGAAAATTCATTTACAGGCCGCGTGATATGCAGATTGATGAAATATCCGCCCGCTTTTTCCGGACATTTTTCCCGGAAATAACAGCCCTTCCGGAAACCGTGCTCTGTGACGGTTACGGCTACTGTTCTTTTATTGAAAATAAACCGGCATGCTCTTTGGATGAGGCGGCGGAATACTACCATAATGTGGGGGTATTGCTGGCTGTCGTCCTTCTTCTTCGAAGCAGGGACCTGCATTTTGAAAACATGCTGGCATCAGGAACAAGGCCGGTGCCGATCGATCTGGAAATGATGATCTCTCCCTTGGAAGCTGAAGCAAAAATGGGTGCATCACCGAAGGATGTAAACTGGGAAGAGACCGTCTGCGGCAGCGGCTTTTTATCATATCGCGTGAGAGAAAATGAAACGGGGGTTCTGTTTTCCACACAGGAGCTGAACCGCAGCGCGCCTGTCATAAACGGAGAAAAAATCACGGTCGTTCCATTTGAAAAAGAATTTCTGGAAGGCTTTGAAGAAGGCTACCGAAGGGTAATGGCGCGGAAGGAAGAGATCTGCCGGTTCTTTTTGTCCCTGCCGCCGGTGAAGATACGGGTTTTGATCCGCGGGACGCAGCCCTATTATGCGCTGAAGCTGAAGACACAGTCTTATGACAGGATGCGTGATAAGCAAAAAAGAGAATATATAAAACAGACATTGGAGAAAGCGTTTCTTAAACTGGGTGCGGCCCGCTTCAGTGCGATAATAGAATCAGAAACGGACGCCCTTCTTGAAGATGATATTCCGGCATTCTATACCCTGTCCGATGGTCATGGAATATGGGATGCCGAAAAATGCCTGTATGAAAATTATTACAAGCTGTCAGCTGTGGAAAATGTGATCCGGGCATTAAACGAGGCATCTGAAAAAGAACTCCGGTTTGAATCGGCAATTCTGAAAAAAGCGATTGCACGCGTGCTCATACCGAAGGACGCGGAGCCTGAGTGCAAAGCGGCAGATACAGAGGAGGGCGTAAGGCAGCAGCTTGAACAGACAGCTTTCCTGCTTGCAGATGCAGTCCTGGAAAACGGCATCCGGACACCCAAGGATGATATGCTCTGGTTCGGAGTGGACGATAAGTATTCTGCGACGATGCATTCCGGCCGCGAAGCCTTTGGCATGGGAAGCAGCGGGATCGCGGTATTTCTTTCAGCCGCCTGCAGTGTGTGCGGGCAGCTGCCTGAAAGAAAGAAGCTTGAGGATGCATATGATATGATCATGCTCCGGATGAAGGATAAGCTTGAAAGTGATCTGTGCATGGATGGCCCGTATTATGAAAACGTGGTATCACCGGGATTGGAGAAAGGCATCGGCGGAATATTGCTTTCAAATGAGCTGGTTGCCGGCTATTCCGGGAAAAAGTACTGCGAAGAGATCAGAAACCTGTGCATTTCAATCTTGAAAAGAATGGATTTTACATACAGCAGAAATGATATGATGAACGGCATTGCAGGGCTGATCCGTGTTCTTTGCAGCTTTGAAACCTTATCCGGCGCAGATGGAATTCCGGAACTTGTGGAAAAACTCTGCAGTCTGCTGCTTGACCGCAGGGAAAAAATATCCGGGGAACTGCTGCTTTGGAAAAATACCGATCAGAATCATTCAAGTGTTGTGGCTTTTCCGGGATATGCCAACGGCCAGGCCGGAATGGGAGCAGCTCTTTCCATCGCAGGGAAAAGGCTTCAAAAAAAGAAATATCAGGACGCTGCGGAAATGACGGCTGTTTTTGCCGATGAAATGTTTGATGAGCAGTCAGGGTTCTGGCAGTCATTGCAGAAGCTTGATAAAAAATCAGATATCGACACGGGAATTTTAAACGGTGCCGCAGGAATGGGCTTTGCCATGCTTCATTTGGACAGCGAAACCGGAAAAAGAAATCTCGGACGGGCAATAAGCCTATGCAGCGAATCGGGGCTTACCTATCTTGATACATTGCGTGATGGAAACTGCGCAGTCATTGATTTTCTGATTGAAGCATCCGTAAAATTGAACAGGCCGGAACTGTTGGAGCTTGCGCGGGAAAAGATGGCCAAAATAACCGCACGGTCCGCCCGGAACGGTGATTTCCATTACATACGGGAAGCATATCAGAACTTTTTTGAAACCGGAATGTCAGCCGGTGCGGCAGGGGTAGGCTATACCTGCCTCAGATGTCTGTTTCCTGAAAAAATAAAAAGCATTTATTGATTTATTGTGATATAATACTTGAAAATTATTGTTAAAAAAATAACAAACTGAAAGGAGACAAAAATGGGAACAGTAATTGTTGAGAAAAAAGACGATATTGCCATTGTTACAATTAATCGTCCGGAAGCACTTAACGCTCTTAACAGTGATGTACTTGATGATATCAGTGCAGCATTTGATTCCATAAACCCAGACGAGGCAAGGTGTGTTATAATCACCGGCAGCGGAACAAAGTCATTTGTTGCGGGGGCAGATATCGGACAGATGTCGACCATGACAAAAGAAGAGGGAAAGGAATTCGGAATCAAGGGAAATAATCTTTTCCTTAAGATTGAAAACTTCCCTGTTCCGGTCATAGCTGCAATTAACGGATACTGCCTTGGCGGAGGAAATGAACTGGCCATGAGCTGTGACATACGTATCTGCTCTGAAAATGCCATGTTCGGTCAGCCTGAAACAGGCCTCGGAATCACTCCGGGCTATGGCGGAACCCAGAGACTTGGCCGTATAATAAACATAGGAAAAGCAAAAGAACTTCTCTTTACTGCTTCAAATATTAAAGCACCGGAAGCTCTTGAACTTGGCCTTGTAACAGCAGTTTATCCGCAGGAAGAACTGATGCCTGCAGCATTAAAGATGGCCGGAAAGATTGCAAAGAATGCGCCTATAGCAGTGCGCGCGGCAAAGAAAGCCATGAATGAGGGAAGGGCACTCCCTATCGATCAGGCAGTTCAGATTGAGGAAGAGCTTTTCGGCAGCTGCTTTGAAACGGAAGATCAGATAGAAGGAATGAAGGCATTTCTCGAAAAGAGAAAAGTTGAAAGATATAATAACAGGTAAAGGAGAAATCAAATGGTAGTTGGAGTAATCGGAGCGGGAACTATGGGTTCCGGAATTGCCCAGGTTTTTGCAAGAACAGAAGGATATTCAGTTAAGCTCTGCGATATTAACGAAGAATTCGCAGCACGCGGAAAAGAAAATATCAAAAAGCAGTACGATTCACGTGTCGCAAAAGGAAAAATGACTCAGGAGGAAGCAGACCGCATCCTCGGAAACATTGAAACAGGAACAAAGGAAATCTGCGGCGAGTGCGATCTTATCGTTGAGGCAGCTTTTGAAAGCATGCAGGTAAAGAAGGATACATTCAGTGAGCTTTCAAATATCTGCAAGCCGGAATGCATCTTCGCAAGCAACACATCATCCCTTTCAATCACAGAGATCGGTGCAGCATGTGACAGACCTATCATTGGAATGCATTTCTTCAATCCGGCTCCTGTACTTAAACTGATTGAAGTTACAGCCGGAATCAACACTCCTAAGGAGATGGTTGAAAAGATCAAGGCCATTTCCGTAGAAATCGGAAAAGTCCCTGTAGAAGTCGCTGAAGCACCGGGATTTGTTGTAAACAGGATCCTCATCCCTATGATCAACGAGGCTGTCGGCATTTATGCTGAAGGCGTTGCCTCTGTTGAAGATATTGATACTGCAATGCAGCTGGGCGCAAGCCATCCGATGGGACCTCTTGCCCTTGGTGACCTTGTAGGACTTGATGTATGTCTTGCCATCATGGATGTTCTTTACACAGAAACAGGCGATTCAAAGTATCGTGCACATCCGCTTCTCCGCAAGATGGTACGCGGAAAGCTTCTTGGCAAGAAGACAGGAAAAGGCTTCTACGATTACAGCAAATAAATGAAGATCCGGGCGTTTGAGAAAACATGCAATACTTCTGAATATTCAGACAGGTCCGTCTTTCATTTGACGACCCCTGAAATAGAACTTGAACGCGGAAAGATCACTATCGTTACGGGAACTTCAGGCTGCGGCAAATCAACATTTGCGCAGGTGATATGCGGCGCAGTTAAGGCCGACGACCGCCGTCCCGTAATAGATAAAAAAATAAAAGTCGGCTATATGTCTCAGGATAACTGCGCATTTAAAACAAGCATCGAGAAAAACCTGATGCTGAATGCAGGCAGAATGAAAAAAGACGAGGCAAAAAGACGCTGCGCGTTTCTTATGGAAGTTCTTCATCTGAATGAGCTTGAAAAAGACCGCGGGGCACAGGAACTTTCAGGAGGCGAGCTGGCGCGGATGGCGCTAGCCCGCCTTCTTATGAATGATTATGACCTGCTTATCCTTGACGAACCTACAACTCCGATGAGCAGGAGCAATGCACTTATCACAGAGCAGCTTATTAAACAGTACTGCACCGAGTCAGGCTGTGCGGTGCTTCTTCTTACGAATAATCTTTTTCAGGCCAGATCCATAGGTGATCACTGCCTGTTCTTTGATGCCGGAAGGCTTATAGAGGAGGGTCCTGTTTCAAAGGTCCTTTATGAGCCGGAAAGTCCGTTTGTCAAAAAATTCATTGATTCATACAACTTCTGACTTTTTCTTGACCGTATTTTTTTGATAGAGTAAAATCAAATCAGCAGAACAGTTATCAAATACTTTAAAGGGATAGGTGACTCATTATGACAGATAAAACAAAAAACACATGGATGGATATCGCAGCCGAGATCATAGTCAGCCCGCTTGCAGCTTATGCAAAGGCTGTTGAATTAAAGAAAAAGTTTCTTGAATCAGAAACCGGTCAGAAAGCCCAGACAACGCTTAAGCAGGCCGGAGATGACTTCAGTATGGCGGCAAAAACTTTTGCAGACAGCGAGACAGGCAAACTGATAAAGAATACTGCAGACGATGTTAAAGAGAGTGTTCAGGGAGCAGCCGAAACAATTCAGGAGACCTATAAAAAGGTTGCTGAAAGCGAGCAGGTGCAGAAGCTTAAAGAGACAGTCCAGAAGGTTTCAGAGAGCGAGACGATTCAGAACCTGAAGGATGCAGCTGAGGAAACCATCCAGAAGGTTTCGGAAAGTGAAACTGTGCAGAATATAAAGGAAACTGCAGGAGAAACCATTCAGAAGGTTAAGGATGCAGCCGATGAGACCGTAAAGAAAGTTAAGGAAACTGCAGGCGATATAATGGATACGCTCAAGGATGATCCGGAGGAGGATGCCCTGGATGCCGCCGATGAGATTGCCGAGCAATTTGCCGGTCCGGCCGGAGATGTTGAAAGCACTCTTGCTGAGGTAAACCTTGATGAGATTGTTGAGGAAGCCGAAGCGGCAGAAGATGAAGTGGCGGACAGCGTAAGAGAAATATTCAAGTAATTCTGTTACTAAACGGGCCCTGCAGAGCAGGGCCTTATTTATATGGAGGAAGGAAATTTTATGTCAGTAGAATGCATTGATTTCTCATGCAAGCATGAGATCCTGATCCGTAACGCCGATGGTTCTTTTATCCCTATGGATGAACCATATTTTGAGAGCGAACAGATCGACGAAACAACATGGAAAATTAAATCTGCAGGTGACAACTGCTATGTCCTTAAGGGCGACGGGGTTGCTTTTGCTGTTGACTGCGGCTATGGTGCAGGAAACATCAGAAAGTATATGGAGTCCCTTGCGGGAGTGCCTGTTACGTGTGTTATGAACTCGCATGACCACTTTGACCACAGTGCCATGAATGCTTTTTTTGAAAAGGCATATATGTCTGCGCCTTGCGTAAAGTACGCAACAATTCCTTACCCGAGTTACGAGGGAATTGATTTCCATGCTGATGAGTATGAAAGAGTAGCCGTTAAGGACGGAGACATCATTCCTCTTCCGGGCAGGGAGCTTGTTTGCATTGATGTCCATGACCACACTTTCACATCGATGCTTTATCTTGATAAGAAAAACAGAATACTTTTCACAGGTGATGAATTTTTCAGACCGCCTTTTAAACCTCTGAACGGAGGACTCACATCATGGGTCAATGCTCTTCAGAAGGTTAAGGCTGTATGGGACGATTTTGATTTTGCCTGCGGCGGAAACGGTGTTCTTCCGAAGGAACATCTGCAGGGATTTATCGATGTTGCTGAATATGCTCTTGCTCATCCTGAATCTGCACAGGTTCAGCAAGAGAGACCGGGAGATCCGGGCAAGGGCGGCGGACCGGGAGGACCAAAGCCTCTCCCTGATCATGACGGACATACCGTTTATGACAGAAGCATGCCTCATGCAGGCGATCATGCAGTTTATGATGAAGCAGACCTTCCTAGGAAGGGAACAGGCGAAAGAGTTGTTGTTGAACTGAACGGCTTCCGTATTGCTTTTGACAAGTCACTCATCAACGACTGAAAAGCATCTTAATCAGATTATATAAGGGCGTGTGAAAACCTTCGTTTTCATACGCTCTTTTTGTACTTCATAGATACATGACGTGAAAAATATTGACATGACATAGGCGTTTAATATAATAATATTTGTACAAAATGCATAATGGTTTTGATAGTTTTTTAGGTTATGAGTGCTGCTGATATGGCTATTGATATTGGAAATAAGACGGTTCTTGTGATAGGCTGCGGCGGACTGGGATGTAATGTGATAACCCATCTGACCGGAGCAGGCATAGGCCGCCTTTTTATTTGCGATCACGACACTGTAAGTTTATCCAATCTGAACCGCCAGTTTCTATATCGCCGGGGTGATATAGGAAAAAAGAAATGCCTTGCGGCATGTGAAAATTTAAAAGACTACAATCCGGAAACCGAGCTGATTCCGGTCTGCAAAAAGATTGTAAAAGCAGCCGATCTGGGCTTTGCAGAAGAGGCAGACCTCATAGTGCTTGCCGTGGATAATAACGATGCCCGCAGGGTGGCGGACGCATACTGCAGGCGGACTGGCAAGGCACTTGTATGCGGCGGAATCAGCGGCTTTTACGGCATGGCTTATCTTTTCGTTCCGGGAAGAAGCGCCGGTCTTGAAGAGACAGGGCTTTTGCAGTCGGAGAATGCGGGGGAGCAGGTTAGCTCAACTGCCGGAATCATAGGCTCGCTGGAAGCAGAACTGGCCATAAGGTATCTTATGGGCGAGGAGGACAGCGCCGGAAAACTCATGGTGTACGATGAAGGAACAATAGTTCAGCTGCCGGTCAAGGCAGGTGAATAAGATATAATAAAACGGGAGGTGACACAATGTCTGCTTTAAAAGGATACATGGGAAAAGTCCTGTTTGTTGACCTGACCACTCAGACGTCAAAGCTGTTTCCATGGTCCGACGAAGACCGCAAAATTGCACTTGGCGGTAAGGTTATGGCTGCTCACATTCTTTATCAGCACGTCAGACAGGGGATGACTGCTTATGATGAAGACAACTGGGTTGTTATCACAACCGGACCGCTTACCGGAAGCGGATGCCCAAACACATCGCGCTTCAATATGTCAACCATTTCTCCTCTAACAAATATCATCACATCATCTAACTGCGGAGGAGATTTCGGACTGTCACTGAAACGTGCAGGTTATGACGCATGCATCATTTCAGGAAAATCCGAAAGACCGGTGGCTGTAAATATTACAGAGGATAAGGTTGAATTTGTACCTGCGGACGACCTGTGGGGAAAACCAATAACCGAAGCTCAGAAAATGCTTCCTGAAAATTCCGGAAAGCTGATGATCGGTCCTGCCGGCGAAAATAAGGTTAATTATTCCTGTGTCTTCTCAGGAGAAAGAACATCCGGAAGAGGCGGCGTAGGTGCCGTTTTCGGGGATAAAAAGCTGAAGGCTGTCACTGCTTACGGCACAAAAACCGTTGAAGTTGCCGACCGAAAAAAGCTGGAAAAGCTGAACAAGAAGTGGGTTAAGACCTTAAAGACACATCCGCTTACGGGCAGGCAGCTTCCTAAACTCGGAACCGCAGGACTGGTTTCCGCAATGCAGGCTCACAGCATTCTGGCCACAAAGAACTTCAGTGCCGGCCGTTATGAAGATTTTGAAATGGTATCCGGTGAAGAACTGGCTGAGAAGCATCTGGTTGCCAATGCAGCATGCACCACATGTGTTATCCGCTGTGCCAGGAAGGTAAATGTGGACGGCGAGCAGGTAAAGGGACCTGAGCTTGAAACACTGGGACTTCTGGGACCAAATATATTAAACAACAACATCGGACTGATCCTTAAATGGAATAAAGAAATTGATGAATACGGAATGGACGCCATTTCTGCAGCGGGCAGCATAGCGTTTGCAATGGAACTTCAGGAAAAGGGACTTTGGGATTCCGGCCTTGAGTTCGGCAAGACCGATAACATCTCTGAAACGCTGCGTAAGATTGCTTACCGCGAGGGCATCGGCGATGAGCTTGCAAACGGTACAAAGCGTATGAGCAAGAAATTTGGCGGAGAAGAATTTGCCATTCAGGCAAAGGGCATGGAGCTTGCCGCTTATGAACCGCGTCACGCTGTAGGACAGGGCCTTGGTTACGCAACAGCAAACAGGGGCGGCTGCCATCTGAATGCCGGTTACATGGTTGTTGCCGAAGGTCTGGGACTTGATATAGACTCACTGACCACGCACGGAAAAGCAGCCCTCACCATAATGTTCCAGAACCTGATGGAAGGTGTTTCTGCATGCGGCTCATGCCTGTTCACAAGCTACGCGGTATTTCCGGGCTTCCTGGTTGATAAGCCAAACAGCCTGCTGACAAAGATTGTACTGAAGGCATTGCCGTATATGGGACCGGCTGTAAATATTCTGAGCCACTTCCCGCAGCTGCCGAAGATTAACATCCCGCTTCTGCCGCATACGTACGCACTTAAGTATGTAACCGGCATGAAGACAAGCATGGCTTCTGTTCTGACATGGGGAGCATACGGCTACAACTCAGAACGTATCACCAACATCATCCTGGGCCAGAAGGCCGGCGATGACAAGCTGCCGAAGCGTCTGACAGAAGTTCCGCAGGATCCGGATAATCCAAAGACAGTGGTTCCGCTGGAGAAGATGAAGAAGGTTTACTACCGTGCAAGAGGATGGGAGGACGGAATTCCTAAGAGAAGCCGCCTGAAATCGCTTGGCATCTCGATCAATCAGGATTATTACGACAAAATTGTAAAGGAGGCGAAGAGCATTGGCTAAAGTTACGGTCAAATTATTCGGCGTTCTGAGAGTCGATACAAAGCTTGGTGCCTCACAGATAGATGCTGATACGGTTGATAATATCTTCGGCATTTTAAACACCAAGGTGGATGAAATCTTCGCCGAGCGTGTAAAAGAAGAGCCGAGGCTGGTTCACCCGGATGCGCTGTCATTTAAGGATGCACTTGTTTTCATAAACGGGGAACGCTGCAGCAAAAAGAAAAAGAAGTTAAACGACGGTGATGAGGTATGGCTGCTCTCACCTGCATCAGGAGGCTGAAAGGAGGACAAAAATGGCTTACAGAATTAACAGTGCTTTATGTCTGGGCTGCGGGGCATGCGCATTTGAATGTCTCTTTAATGTACCTCAGCCGAAAGATGAAGCCCGTACAAAGTTCTTTATAGACCCGGAAAAATGCAAAGGCTGCGGACAATGCGTAAACATCTGTCCGGTAAAGGCTATTTTTGCTGACCCGGATACAAAAAAGATAAAAAAAGTAACTGTAAACAAGGAAAAATGCATAGGCTGTTCACTATGCAAACGCAACTGCAAGGCAGGGGCACCGTTTGGAGAAATGAAGCAGCCGTTTGAAATCAATCAGGACAAGTGTTTCCGGTGCGGAGTCTGCGCGGAAAAATGCCCAAGAGATGCAATTGAAATTGAGTACTTTGAAGAAAAGGCACAGGAGACAAAGGAGAAATTAACGATGGGTAAAGTTTATTGCAGGATTTTTCAGGCAGTTATGAAAGTGGGCAATTATTTTATGGGTTACCGTATGCCGGAATATATTGAAGGACCGGGTTCCATAAAGCAGCTTCCAAAGATGTTAAAGGAAAAAGGAGCAGGCAAGGTGCTGGTTGTTACCGACCCGGGACTTATGAGTCTGGGACTTCCGAATGCCCTGCTTGAGGCTTTGGAGAATGAAGGCGTTGAGTATGCGCTTTATTCGGATGTTCAGCCAAACCCGACAAGTGACAATGTTGAGGCCGGCTATAAGATCTACAAGGAAAACGGCTGCCAGGCCATAGTAGCAATGGGCGGTGGTTCACCGATGGACTGCGCAAAGGGTGTCGGAGCAAAATCAGCTCATCCGAACAAAACCATCGCGCAGCTTCAGGGTCTGCTTAAAGTTCATAAAAAGATACCGCTGTTCTTTGCAATACCGACAACAGCCGGAACAGGTTCAGAGACAACTGTTGCTGCTGTTATCACAGACAGCCGGACACATCACAAAGCTTCGATCAATGACCCTTCAATACTTCCGAAGTATGCTGTACTTGACCCGGAACTGACCATCGGTCTGCCTCCGTTCATCACGGCAACAACAGGTATGGATGCACTTTGCCATGCAGTTGAGGCGTATACAAACCATACATACAACACAAAGCTTGAGGACAAGCTGGCAAAAGAAGCTGTCAAACTGATCTATGACAACCTGCTCATTGCTTATAATGACGGCAAGAATCTTGAGGCACGCCAGAACATGCAGAAGGCAGCATTCTTTGCAGGCCGTGCATTCACAAGAGGCTGTGTTGGATACGTTCACGCAGTAGGACACACCCTGGGCGGTCTTTACCATGTTCCTCACGGACTTGCTATGTCAGTTATCCTTCCTCATGTTATGAGACAGTTCGGCTCAGCAGTTTATGATAAACTGGCTGACCTTGCAGATGTTTGCGGCATGGAAGGAAAGAATAACGAAGAAAAGGCTAAGAAGTTCATCGAGTGGATGGAGGATATGAAGGCTCAGATGCAGATTCCGGTAGGTATTGACGCCATTCAGGATGAAGATGTTGAGCAGATCATTGAGTGGGCTGCAAAAGAAGCTAATCCGCTGTATCCTGTACCTGTTGTATGGGGACATGATGACTTTGTTAAACTGATAGGAACTATAAGACAATAAGAAAAGAGGAAACCTGTTAATGGCATTATTGAAGAAGATAGTATTACCGGCATTTCTGATAATCGCAATGGCACTGTCAATCTGTGCATGCGGTGCTGCGCAGCCTGCAGCTGAGACAACAGCTGAACCTACAGTCATAGCTGTGCCTGTAGAGCAGACCACCGAGGCTGTGACAGAAGCAGAAACGACCGAAGCTGCATCTGAAGCTGCTGAAATAGGTCTGGAGATTCTGTTTGAAGAAGATGATGATATGATCAATACATATTCTCTTCTGGCAGTAAATCCTGAATCACCGTGGGCAGATGCAGACGGAAATTCTGTTGATGCCGCAACAGTTAAGACCAACGCAGCAGGAGCTGATGCACTTATCAACTGGATGCTTTCTGAGGAAGGCCTTAAGGCAGCAGGAGACTATGGTTTTGCAGAGTATGGCGAGTATCTGTTCTACATCAAAGATGATGCGCCTAAATCATCTGCTGAGATCCCTCAGGCAACAGACGATACAAAAACTATCAGACTTTCAACCACAACTTCCGTAAATGACTCAGGTCTTTTAGGATACCTTCTTCCTATTTTTGAAGAAAGTTACGGCTATACTGTGGAAGTTACATCTGCCGGAACAGGCAAGGCTATTGCCAATGCCAAAATGGGAAATGCAGACCTTCTTTTAGTTCATGCAAAGGCTCAGGAAGAGACCTTTATCGCAGACGGTTTTGCAAGAGTGCTTGACGGCCAGACAGCAGAAAGACTGTCATTCATGTACAACTACTTTGTTCTCTGCGGACCTAAGGATGATCCGGGAAAACTTAAAGCAAACTGCCCGAATGTTAAGTCTGCATTTGCTGCCATCGCAAACGGCAAGTGGCATTTCGTATCACGCGGTGACAAGAGCGGAACTCATACAAAAGAGCTTTCACTCTGGCCGGAAGATCTGAAGATAACAGAAGAACCTGAAACATTCGTTGCTTACTCGGATTGGTACATTTCTGCAAATGCCGGAATGGGCGCATGCCTGACAATGGCAAATGAGCAGGGTGCTTACATCCTTACAGATAAGGCAACATTCTTAACATTTAAGGCAAACGGCGGTATCCTGGAGTAATATGGGATCAGCCTTAGCCGAAGCATTTCAATTAATATTCAGTGGAGACCCCATTCTGCTCCAGATTATCGGGGTAACACTCAGAATGGCTTTGATCAGTTCCACACTGGCACTCCTGGCAGGAGTGCCGGTTGGGACATGGCTTGGTAATGCCGTATTCCGCGGCAAAAAGGTTCTTATAGTGCTTGACAGGGCACTTATGGGACTGCCTCCGGTGGTATGCGGTCTTTTTTGTTATCTGCTTTTCAGCGGCGTGGGACCGCTTCGCGGCCTTCAGCTTTTATATACGGTGGCTGGAATGGTGGTTGCCCAGTTTATACTTCTTTTTCCTTTGGCAGTGGGCCTGACTGAAAGCTATGTCAACGGCATCTCACCTGTCATCCGCGAAACTGCAAAAGGGCTTGGAATCAAAAGGGGAAAGATGCTTCTGCTCACAATCAATGAGAGCCGCTATCATATTATTTCAACTTATCTTTTTGTACTTGGAAGAGCACTTGCCGAGGTGGGCGCAGTGTCCATTGTCGGCGGAGCGATAATGTTTAAAACAAATGTAATGACCACTGCCATCATGAATTACACAAGCATGGGCAATTTTAAAACAGCCCTGGCACTTGGTGTGATCCTTCTGGTCATTTCACTTGTTCTGAACAGTATTGCGGCATTGGTTCAATGGAGTGTGGAACGATGAAGATTCCGGCTATGAAAAAAACATACCGCGGGCAGGTGGTGCTTGATCTTCCCGAACTGGAAATTCCGCAGGGCAGCATGATCGCCGTATGCGGGGAAAACGGAAACGGGAAAAGCACTTTCGGGAAAATACTTGCCGGAATAATTAAAGACGATAATAAAAACATTTTTGCCCCGGAGTTAAAAGTCGGATACATGACTCAGCGGGCATTTGCCTTCAGGCTTTCCGTGCGCAGGAACCTGATGCTGAATGCTGATGCATCATTTTCAAAAGAAGAGAACATTAAAAGGGCAGAAGAGCTGATGAAGGCCATGGGCATCCAGGATGCGGCAGATAAAAATGCAGCAAAGCTCTCTGTGGGACAGACCCAGCGGATGGCCCTTGCCAGACTTCTGATGAAAAAATATGATGTGATAATACTTGACGAGCCGACGGCTTCACTGGATACGGAAACCACTTTAAAGGCAGAGCAGCTGATCCTGGAATATCATAAACAGACAGGATGCACAGTCTTTCTGATAACTCATCAGAGAGAACAGGCAGAAAGAATCTGTGATTCTGTGTGGTGTTTTACAGACGGGAAATTGATTTAGGGATTACCGGAAAAGTTCCTGCTCGCTTACGCATTCACTTTTTATATGGCCTATAAGGAAGTCCATTGCTTCCATGACATGAGGGCGGATATCTCCGCCGATCAGAATATACATCAGTTCATCACCGACATTTAACAGACCTTCATTCAGCCAGAGACGGACATAATAAATGCCGTCCATCAGAAGCGTCTTCTGACGGAAATCTTCCACTGCCGATGCATCATATGAAAACTTCATTGCCGAAACAGGATCTGCATGGCGGACGCCTTCACGCACTGAGGCGCGCGGCGTGGCGCGCACAACCCCTGTGTGGGTCAGATACATGCCGATCTTTTCAGCTTCTTTACTTGTTTTGGCCTCTGCAAGCCATTGATCCAAAGATGGTTTTTCCATGATTTATTTAGCATTCTCTGCGCAGTCAGCAGAGCCTTCTGAATATAACATTTTAAGTCCGTGAGCCAGAGGCCTGAGGACGGCTTCCAGGTTTTCCCTTGCAGCCTTTTCACTTCCGGGAAGATTTACGATAAGGCTGCGCTTTCTTATGCCTGCTGCACCTCTTGAAAGGCATCCGTTCGGAGTAATCTTCATGCTTTCAGCCCTCATCAGCTCCGGAATACCCGGGGTAGGGCGTTCTATCACTTCAAGAGATGCTTCGGGAGTGATATCTCTTGGCGAGAATCCGGTTCCTCCCGTTGTGATTATAAGGGCAGCTTTAAGCTCGTCGCTGCACTTGATAAGTTCGCTTTTTATCTGCTCAGCCTCGTCGGGAACGATGGCTGTGTAAATAACATCATAGCCGCCGGCTGCCAGCATTTCTTTTATGGTAGGGCCGCTTGTATCTGTGCGCTCTTTGCGGGAACCTTTATCACTTACTGTAATAACTGCTGCTGTATAGGTCATGGCTTTTTCCTTTCGGCTTTTTATGCTCTGTGGTATTCTCCGTGGACACCGCCTGTCTTATCAAGAAGGCAGATGTTTTCGATGACCATGTCTTTCTGAACGGCTTTGCACATATCATAGACAGTAAGGGCTGCCACGGAAACTGCGGTAAGTGCCTCCATTTCAACACCGGTTTGCCCTGTTTTGGAAACAGATGCCTTTATTTCAACAGCACAGGCTTCTTCGTTCAGTGAAAGCTGCATGTCAACGCCGGAAAGTTCAAGAGGATGGCACATCGGAATAAGGTCCGGGGTGCGCTTGGCGCCCATGATGCCGGCTATCTGCGCAACTGTGAGGACATCTCCTTTTTTGATCCCGCCTGATTTTATTAACTCAAAGGTTTCAGGGCTCACCAGAACCCGGCCGTAAGCTGTGGCCGATCTTTCCGTCACCGGCTTTTCCCCCACATTTACCATTTTTGCTTTGCCCTGTTCATTGAAATGCGTAAAGTCGTTTCCGTTCTGCATAAGTGCTCCTATCCGCCTATCTCGTTCATGTTTCTTTCTGTATGTGTGCGCTCTGTAAATGACATTTCCCCGTGCCACTTTGGTTTTGCAAGGATGGCCTCAGCCAGAACTTTCCGCATCTCATCCTCTGAAAGACCTTTGATGCTGTATTCTGCGTTTGAGTGCAGGCAAGGCTTCACCTTTCCGTCAGCGGTGATGCGCAGCCTGTTGCATGTTCCGCAGAAGTGGCTGCTGAGAGGCCGTATCAGGCCTATATTTCCCTGCGCCCCCGGCAGGCGGTAAAGCTTTGCTGTCGATCCTTGCGGGATATCTTCTTCAGACAGGGCAGTGGCCTGAGGGAGCTGTGCAAGAACTTTTGCCCCTTCAATAAAAGCCTCAGGGCCAAAGTCGCCGCTGTCATACATAGGCATCAGCTCAATAAAACGTACATCTATCGGGTATTTCATTGTGAGATCCGCAAGCTTTGCAGCCTCGCTGTCGTTAAAGCCGCCAATAAGTACGGCGTTGATCTTTATTTTTTCAAAGCCTGCATCAAGAGCAGCTTTTATGCCGCAGAGGGCATCTTTAAGCTCACCGCGTCTGGTGATGTAACGGTATTTATCTTCATCCAGAGTGTCCATGCTGATATTGAGGCGTTTCACTCCGGCTGCCTTCAGGTCATCTGCCATTGAAGGGAGAAGAGTTCCGTTTGTGGTCAGACAGACTTCACTGATCCCTTCTATCGCGGAGATGCGCCGGCAGATACTGACAATGTTTTTCTTGACGAGAGGCTCTCCGCCGGTGATGCGGATCTTTTTTATACCAAGTGAAGCAGATGCTGACGCTGCGGCAACTATTTCATCCTCAGTCATCATCTCATCATGCCGTCTGATGCATACGCCTTCTTCAGGCATGCAGTACCGGCACCTGAGATTGCAGAGGTCGGTAACGGAGATCCTCAGATATGTTATTTCACGGTCAAACAGGTCTTTCATCAATATTTACCGTATGTACAGTTAGGGAAGTGACATTCAGGACACTGCTGGCACAGGCCGCCGTCGCCCAGACGCATAAGGTCTTCTTTTGTAAACCTGTCGCCTGCAAAAATCTGAGGCAGGATGGCATCAAGGACTGTGGTCGGGCTGCTGATGGCAGCACTCGGAACGCCGACCAGAGTCACATTATCTTTGTATGCAAGGGTGGTCATGTTGCCCGGCTGCGCCGGAACACCCTGTGTTACAAATGTATCGCAAAGGGCACGCATGGCTGTCGGCGTAAGGTCATCCGGGTCAACCGACATTCCTCCGGAGTAGATCAGAAGGTCTGCGCCCTGTTCCATAAACTGCTTTGAGGCATTCATTATCATATCAAGGTCATCATCACAGATTGAAACGCCCAGAACCTCAGCAGGGTAGTTTTCCAGCTTCCGGCGGTTAACAGGTTCAAACTTATCCTTAATGCGGCCGCTGTATATTTCAGACCCGGTGATGATAATGCCCACAGTCATGTTCTTATATGGTCTTAATGCGAAGAGAGGCTTTTCACGGCAGAGCTCTTCTGCCCGGATGATCTGCTCCTCTTTTGTTACAAGAGGTACTATGCGGACAGATGCCAGACGGCTTCCTGCCTTGACAGGAAAGTGGTCCGGAATGGAGGTGTATGTAATGTCGCCAATGGAGTTGATGGCATTTAAAAGCTCCGTGTCAACCCTGAACATTCCGGCAACATCGGCCTTAAGCACAACCTTGCCCTCAGACGGACCTTCAAAATGAGCACCCGGTATTTCAGTAACTGCCGCAAGCCGCACTGCACACTCCTCTTCGTGGATCTCTCCCGAATTTTCCTCCCAGACAAAAATCTGCTTTTTGCCCAGATTCAGAAGACGGGGAATATCATCCTCACAGATGATATGGCCCCTCTTAAATTCGGCGCCTTTAAATCCGTCGCGGATAGCCGTCACGTCGTGACAAAGTTCCATGCCTATTGCATCTTCAACATTTACTTTTTTCATATCATAAACCCATTCAGTTTTGTACCTGAAGGAACAGCAGGGCTGCCTTCCGGAATTATTACTATGCAGTCAGTGCCTATGGTACCGCTGATCATTACATTTCCCTGAGCCTCTGAAACCTTTATTTTGGCAATACCGTCTTTAACAAAGAACCTGCCGCGCAGGGCACGGGCCATGTCACTTTTCTTATTAAAGCCGCCTTCAAGTTCCATTTCAAATTCTTTATGCATGTATTCGGAAAGACCGCTCATTTTGCGAAGTCCCGGAAGTCCCGCAACCAGCAGATTGAGGATGGATGACGAAGGGTGTCCGGAAAGTCCGCAGATCAGCTTGCCGTCTTTGACACCATATGTGCAGGCTTTTCCGGGCTTAAGCCTTAAGCCTCTGAAAAGTATGTCAACACCTGCCTGTTTAATTGCAGCAGGAGTCAGGTCAAAGTCACCTGAGGCTGCTCCGCCGGTAATGAGGACAGCATCGCATTCGTCGGCGGCTGCGGATATGGCGGAAGTGATGGCTTCAAGGTCATCGGTCACAATGCCGTAGCTAGTGCATGTAAAGCCATAGCGCTCCATGGCACCTGTCAGGGTGTACCGGTTGGTATCGATGATGCAGCCCTCACCCGGTTCGGTTCCCAAAGGGACAAGCTCGCTTCCGGTAATGATAATGCCGATATTCAGCTGCTTATAAACAAGTGGTTCGGCTATGTTCTGGCCTGCCAGTGTTCCCATGAGTCCGGAGTCGATTTTTATTCCGGCTTCAGCCAGCAAAGCTCCTGCCTTAACATCTTCTCCGGCATAAATAATGTTTTCTCCATGCCTGACCGGGCGGAAGATACTGACTGTTTCATCAGTAAATTCAGTATCCTCATACATTACCACGGCATCGGCACCATCCGGTATGGGAGCGCCCGTCATCAGCCGCGCCGCTTCACCCTTTTTAAGAGGACAGGCAGATACTGAGCCAGCAGGAATATTATCCACAACCTTAAGTACAACCGGCATATCTGCGGATGCGCATTTAA
>JAZUFV010000023.1:0-5959 GCA_045640845.1 Lachnospiraceae bacterium | reverse complement strand
GTGATAACCTCCCGCAAAAGGAAGCCCTATGTCCAGAAGAACGATGTGCGGCTGAAATGTGGTAAATTCATCCATGATATGCTGAAAATCACGGCATACCTTTACTTCAAGCCCCCAGCCTTCGGCAGATTTTGCTATGGGCGCGGAAATAGCTTCATCATCTTCAATTATGTAGAGTTTATACATTGCCATCAGAATTCATACGGAACGGCAAGGCCGTCAAGTTTCAGAAATGTTGCGGGACTTTCTCCGGAAAGAGAAAAGCCGCCCCTTGTTATCTCCATTGCATCTTTTATGAAAAGAGGGAAAGCATCATCATCGATCACGGCGCCGTACGACGCTTTCTCCAGGTATTCTTTTGATGTTATGTATGCGCCGCGGGCTGAAAGAAGGCTTTCAAAACGGCCGGTATCTTTATATTCACAGACAAAACTTATGTTTTTGCCGAAGAAGACTTCAGAAACTGCCGCACCTTCAAGAGCCGCGTTTGCAGCATCGGTATATGCCCTTACCAGGCCGCCGGTGCCGAGAAGAATTCCTCCGAAGTAACGGGTAACAACTATGCATGCATTTGTAAGGCCGGCTCCCTTAAGGACTTCAAGAATGGGTTTCCCTGCGGTTCCGGAAGGTTCTTTATCATCACTGAACCGGGAAAGAGAGCAGTCATTTCCCAGAATATAAGCGAAACAGTTGTGACGGGCGTCCCAGTACTTTTTCCTGATTTCCTCAATGAAAGCCTGGGCCTCCTCCTCGCTGTGGACTTCTTTTATTGTTCCTATGAAACGGGATTTTTTCTGGATTATCTCTCCGGAGTTCCATCCGGTAACAACTTTAACAGGCATAGTTTTCACTCTTTTGTAACTAAAAATTCACACTCTGATATTATCATCTTCAGCAGGAATTCACAAGAAAAGATATGGCATGCAGGCCCCCGGTGGGGTATACTGTATTCTGTATATTTATGTAATAACTTTGGGTTAGAGGCAAAAAATGGCAGGTAAAAAAAGAAAGAAAAAGAAAAAGGGCAGCATAGCACTTAAGATCATTCTCTGGATACTGATGATCATCGTTGCAATCGGCTGCGTGGCCGGAGCTGTTGTTCTGGGCGTATATAACGGAGCAAGGAATTCAGCCCCTGAACTTACCGAGACAAACGTTATCTCGGCAATGTATCCATCTTCCATTTATGACATAAACGGAAAGGAAATGATCCAGCTTTCATCAGAAGGCGCACGCCGTACCGAAGCAACATCCGAAGAGATTCCTGATGCCTTAAGATGGGCATTTATCGACCTTGAGGATGAACGTTTCTATGAACACAAAGGAATTGACTTTAAGGGCCTTGTCAGAGCTGCATATGTTACTTTTACAAGTGACAGAAACGAGGGCGCAAGTACCATCACCCAGCAGCTTATCAAGAATAATGTTTTTGAAACAGGCGGATTTGAAAGAAGCACAGGCTCCACTGTAAAGAGAAAAATCCAGGAATGGAAGCTTGCAATGGAACTTGAAAAGAAGATGAGCAAAGAAGAAATCCTTCTTACTTATCTTAATACGATCTTCCTTGGCTCCGGCAACTACGGCGTTAAGGAAGCAGCCAGCTATTATTTCGGAAAAACACTTGATGCGCTTTCAATCTCTGAATGCGCGGTAATTGCAGCCATCACCCAGAACCCAAGCGCAAATAACCCGGTAAGATTCCCTGAGAATAACTGGAAGAGGGCCTCAAAGAGCATTGAAAACATGCATGCTATGGGCCACATTACAGACGAGGAATACAAACAGGCAATCAACGATAATGTATATGACAGGATAATCGCTGTTGCCGGAACCAACGCCGGTGATGTCATTTACTCATATTACATAGACGCACTTATTGAGCAGGTCTCAGATCATCTTCAGGACCGCCTCGGATACACATCAACACAGGCATATAACGCTATTTATGCCGGCGGACTTCAGATATATTCAAATCAGGATCCGGGAGCCCAGAAGATCATTGATAAAGAAATCAATGACACGGAAAATTATGTAAATCTTTATGACCAGTGCTCAATCCTCTGGGATATAACGATAAAGCATAAAGACGGCTCAGTGGAGTATTTCAATCACAACCATGTGCGCAACTACTATAAGGACCTGTACGGAAATGACTGGTATATGGTATTTGACAGCCATGAAGAGGCTGATCAGTACGTTAACGAGTACAAGCAGGCCATCATGCAGGACGGCGATGAGATCATCTTTGAACAGATCTACTATACCATTCAGCCGCAGGCTTCATTCTCACTTATGGACTGGCGCGACGGACGTGTTCTGGCCATCAACGGCGGACGCGGAGTGAAAGA
Source organism: Lachnospiraceae bacterium (assembly GCA_045640845.1). Taxonomy (GTDB): domain Bacteria; phylum Bacillota; class Clostridia; order Lachnospirales; family Lachnospiraceae; genus RGIG5612. The sequence goes on along the minus strand of JAZUFV010000023.1, from coordinate 3,611 downwards.
GACAAGTATGTCAATGAACCGCGCTACCAACACATACAAGCAGCCGGGCTCAACGTTCAAGATCGTTTCTGCATTTGCACCGGCTATTGATATAGGAGCATGCACTCTTGCAACCACTTTTGATGATGAACCGTTCAAGTACGGAGATTCCGGTAAACAGATCAGAAACTGGTGGGGAGACTCGTACAGAGGCTTAAGTACGCTCCGCCTGGGAATCAGGGATTCCATGAATATTGTAGCGTGCAAGACTCTGCTTTACATCGGAGCCAGCCAGTGCATACCTTATCTGCAGAGCTTCGGATATTCAATGATCGGTGATTATGACGCAGCAATGTCAACAGCCATCGGAGGCATTACATACGGAATCACTAACCTTGAAAACTGTGCGGCATTTGCGGCAATTGCCAATGATGGTGTTTACAATGAGCCGATGTTCTACAGCAAGGTTATCGACCGTGACGGAAAAGTCCTTCTTGACGCAGAAACGGTACAGGATGTACATCAGGTAATCAGCCTTGAGACAGCTTCTCTTCTTACGGATGCAATGAGAGATGTTGTAACAGAAGGAACGGCTGTACAGTGTGCCATAGATTCAGCACCGCTTGCCGGAAAGACAGGAACAACAAACGATTACCGTGATCTCTGGTTTGTCGGTTACGTTCCTAACGGCCTCTGCTCGGCAATCTGGATCGGCTTTGATGAGAACAAGCCTGTCAGTGACAACAACGAGGCACAGAAGAGATTTTATTCCATTATTATGGAGCAGCTTGTTCAGCAGCAGCATGCCGAGGGCGGAGAGTTTGAAATGAAGGGTAATATCGTTCAGGCTGCGGTCTGCAGAAAGAGCGGACAGCTTCCGAGTGATCTTTGCTCATCCGATCCGGACGGCGATATGATCCACACTGAATATTTTGCAGCAGGTACGGTTCCTGACTCTTCCTGTGCAGTACATGTTTCTGTGAAGGTCTGCGAGGAATCAGGAAAACTGGCCGGTGAATATTGTCCTGAAGAGAGTGTTGTTGAAAAGGTATTCAGACGCAGAATTGACGGAATTAACGATGGAGAAGATAACGGAGGCAGCGGTACCCCTGATGATGAGTACACACCTCCTGAGGATGAGTGCGATATCCATACGGCTGACGGTAAGGTTATAGGAACCGATAAAAACGGAAACCCTATATATGAGACTTCTGAGGAAACAACAGAGGAAGAAAAGGAAACCAAGGCACCGGAAACCGAAGCCGAAGGCGGAGATGATGACGGCGGAGATGACGACGGCGGAGACGATTAATATGTGTGCCGCTGCAGAAAATGCTTGATAAAAACAGGAAATGCGGCAAATCCGGCTGCGGCAGTCAGGAGATAAACAATGAACTTTCCGAACCAGAAACCGGATGCAAGACCTGAAACAGCGCGGAGACCGTAGTAAAAGATGCAGACGGTCACGCAGCCCAGCAGAAACTTGAGAAACTGTTTTCCGCTGTTCTCGCATTTGACAGAAAAATTAATATGGGTACTTTCAATGTACCAGGAAACGATCAGGCCCGTGAAAAGGCCTGATCTGTTTATTAATGCAGACATAAAGGCCAGTCCCAGCTTGTCATTGAAATAGAGCGGCAGGGTGACCAGTACAGAAACAAATACAGGGATGAGCATTACGGCAGCGTAGATGAGGTTCTGGCGTCTGTCAAAAATGGTCCCGTCAATATAAGTGGTAACACCCAGAGATATGATGACGGCTGCCACAACCGAGATACCTGCTGCGATAATGGTGGTGTAGCCGGTGAAGACCAGTCCTCCGGCAGCCAGTACGGGGATCAGAATGCATAAGAAGCGGAGCCATCCCCGGCTGAAGTTGATGAAAAGTGAAGCACCCAGAAGCGCTATGACGAATACCTGGTATGAAGGCAGGGAAAAACCTGTTACAGCCTGGATAATGCTGATCACAGAGCCTCCGATGACAAAAGAAAAGATGATCTTGACTCCTGCCCTTTTGTTTATGCACCAGAAGACCAGACCGGCCATGCATAAAAAGAAAACCTCGCCCGTAAGCACATTCAGTACCGCAGGAAGGATGTTTTTCAGTATTTCCGGTATGACGTTAAGGATGGTTTCTGTAAGCATAGAGAAAGATTATCATAAAAACAGTCTTTATACAATGAGATGTGTCTGATAAAGATGCGGATCTGAAAATAAGTGAAAGACCGGATAATTGTGAAAATCATCTGAGAATGTTATAATTCATTCTCTGGAAAATGAAACATAGAGGCAGCCGGGACCGGTTTTAATACAAATATAATTCAGGGAGAAAACACATGAAACGTGTCATGAAAAAAGCAATCATTTTTTTCGTAGTTTTTACGATAGCAATGTCAGGGGCTCTTACAGGCTGTTCTGAAGAAGGGAACAAGTCTGCTTCTAAATCATCGGAGAAGACCGTTTCGATTTATTATTCGTCAGTTGAGAAAAAAAGCGATGTAACGCTGAGCTGCTTTGATGGAATCGAAGATATTCCGTATGTAAGCATTGAGGAAATTGCAAACATTCTTAACAATTTATATGCCTCTTTCAATGAAACTTCCTACAATATTACAATTTCAAAAGACGGCGGAGCATATGGAATGATACGTGAAAATGGGGCCACCGTAAATATGTCTCCTGAAACTCAGAGGATAACCTTCAGTCAGGTGGGCATGTTCAATATGGATCCGGATCACGCCAGCAACATGCTGGATCTTATAAGCCTCGGTGGAAAAGATGGTGATGGTCTTATCAGTCATAGTAAAAATGCTGTGCGTACTGCCGCACCATATGTTGTTGAACTTCAGGATTATCATATCGAGATGAAGGAGGAAAACGGCACAGTATACATTCCGCTGCAGACCATGAGCGATCTGTTTTTGTCTCCAATAAGCTTATGTGCCGCATATAACGGAAAAATCATTGTATGTACTCCGGGAGGCCTTGCAGACGAATTAGGTCCGAAAGGTGAACTGGGTGAATTATTCTTTGATTGTGAACGCGGCACGAAAAGCGATGAACTGGCACAGTTCTGTTTTAATGAATTATGTCTGGGACTTGATTTCAATTATGGGCTGAAGGAAAAGCATCACATTAATGATTTTGCAAGCTTTTTTGGAGAAATAGGTCTTACAGAGCAACTGATGGATAATGACCCGCTTGTTACCGCTAAGGCTCTTATATCACTTTGCAACCTGTATTTCGGCGACCTGCATAGTGCATTTGGTTCAGTTTCTCCTTTACTTGAGCCGACCGCATCTACTGCTGACCAGGGAATGTTTGTATATGATATGATGCAGTACATGACTAACAGTCTTTACATAACAGAAGGACGCCGTCCGTTCTATGGCAGGCCAACGGATGTCCCGGGGTATGAGGAAGTCGGCAATACCGCATACATTACATTTGATGTATTTAGAATGGATCCTGAAAAAGATTATTATTCTGCAGACATTTCGGAAGCGGCCAATTATACCTGTACCAATGCAGATACTATTATGCTGATCTGCTACGCAAACCAGCAGATACACAGAAATAACAGTCCTATTGAAAACGTTGTTCTTGATTTACGAGGCAACGGCGGCGGTATG
>JAZUFV010000022.1:0-9206 GCA_045640845.1 Lachnospiraceae bacterium | reverse complement strand
TGTTTCTTTCTGCCGAAGAACTTCTTGGTGTTGCTTGCTGCTGTTGGTGCTGCAGCTGCTGCAACGCCTGCGCCTGCATTAGCCTTCTCAACCTGTGAGATAGCCTGTTTGCTCATAGGAATACGGCAGTTTTTGTTGTTGCCGAATTCAACGATGATAGTATCACCGTTAATTGCAACCAGTGTGCCGTAGAAACCGCTTGTTGTAAGGATGCTGTCGCCCGGTTCAAGTGAGGACATTGTAGCTTCCTGTTTTTTCTTTTCTTTTCTCTGAGGCCTGATCATCAGGAAATAGATGATAGCTGCAAAGATAACAATATAAATAACTATGATATACCACTGTGAGCCGCCGCCTTCAGCGCCTTCTGCGGCTGCTGTTCCGGCCTGCTGAGCTCCCATGCAGCCGAACATAAGGAGATTATTAAAAAAACCCATGTTAAAATTCCTTTCTGTAAGAAGTTGTGATTATTCTATATCATTGCCTGCAAAACCATCAAGCACTTTTTTCTTAAAAGCCGAAAATTCGTTATTTAATATGGCCTCGCGAGCGTTATACATCATTTTATTATAAAAGTGCAGATTATGCAATACGCATAATCGCATTCCAAGCATTTCCCCTGCTTTTATCAGATGGCGGATGTATGCGCGTGAATATTTTCTGCATACAGGACAGTCGCACTCTTCATCCAGAGGACGTTTGTCAAACTCATATGCGGCATTCTTTATGTTCAGCTTTCCTCTGCTTGTATAAACCTGGCCGTGACGCCCGTTTCTGGTAGGATATACGCAGTCAAAGAAATCAACTCCTCTTTCGATTCCCTCAAGAATGTTCTCCGGAGTTCCCACTCCCATCAGATATGTAGGCTTATTCTGAGGAAGATGCGGCACCGTCACATCAAGTATGTGATACATCTGTTCATGCGATTCACCCACTGCAAGTCCGCCCACTGCGTAGCCATCCAGGCCCAGCGTTGAAATGTAATCGGCATTTGCTATGCGGATATCGTCAAAGCAGGCTCCCTGGTTGATCCCGAAGAGAAGCTGTTTTGGGTTTACCGTATCAGGAAGCGAATTGAGCCTGTCCATCTCTGCCTTGCTTCTGACAAGCCATCTTTCCGTGCGGGCAACACTCTGCTCCACATAATTTCTTTCTGCAACACTTGAAGGGCACTCATCAAAAGCCATGGCTATGGTTGAACCCAGGTTTGACTGGATCTGCATGCTTTCTTCAGGCCCCATAAAGATTTTGTGGCCGTCAATGTGGGACGCAAAATTTACGCCTTCTTCTTTTATTTTCCTGAGTCCCGCCAGTGAAAATACCTGAAATCCGCCGCTGTCTGTGAGAATTGGTTTCTGCCAGTTTGTAAACTCATGAAGTCCGCCCAGTTTCTTTATGGTTTCATCTCCGGTACGGACATGAAGATGGTAGGTGTTGCAGAGCATCACCTGCGTATCTATCTCATTCAGATCCATTGTGGAAACTGCGCCCTTGATGGCTGCCACAGTGGCCACATTCATGAACACTGGCGTCTTGATATCGCCGTGTACCGTTTTGAAGGTAGCGGCCTTTGCTTTGCCATCTATGTTGTCAATTATATATTCAGCCATAATTCTACATCACCCGTTCATGATACAGGCTTGTGAAAATTCACTCTTCCCACATGCCTATGATATGAGCCTTAAGAGATGAACACTCGCGGATAATATAAGGATGTGAAAACGAATGTGGAGTAATCGTGACCCCGTCAGCGAATGAAAGCGAACGAGCGCCGGGGATGGGGGCCCCCGGCTGCCCGGCTCGGAGCTTTCTGAGCGTTACGGGGGCTAGATTACGTAAGAGTGAGTTTTCACATGCTTATATTATCCACGAGTATATCCTGTTATCAATATACTGCTTTTATTCTTCTGTATCAATAACCAGCGCAAGTTCTTCAAGCTGCTTATCATCAACCCTTCCCGGTGCACCCGTCATAAGACATGAAGCATCCTTAACCTTAGGGAAAGCAATGATGTCGCGGATAGAATCCACACCGGTCATAAGCATTACAACACGGTCAAGACCGTATGCCAGTCCTGCGTGAGGAGGAACGCCGTACTTGAAAGCATCAAGAAGGAATCCGAAGCGCTCATAAGCCTCTTCCTTTGTGAAGCCTATAGCTGCAAACATCTTCTCCTGAATCTCAGGATTGTAGATTCTTTCACTTCCGCCGCCAAGCTCAACACCGTTAAGGACAATGTCATAAGCGTTTGCACGTGCCTTCCAAGGCTCTGTGTCAAGATATTTGATATCTTCCTCATTAGGCATTGTGAAAGGATGATGCATTGCCAGCCATCTTTCCTGCTCATCAGAGTACTCAAGAAGAGGAAACTCTGTTACCCAGAGGAAGTTGAATTTATTCTTATCGATAAGACCCATCATGTTTCCAAGCTCAAGACGGAGTGCGCCGAGGGATGCAAACACAGTCTTATCCTTATCAGCTGCAAAGAAGAGAAGGTCACCCGGCTCGGCATCCATTTCTTCAGTAAGAGCCTTGATCTCTTCTTCTGTCATGAATTTTGCAAAAGAGCTCTTATATGTTCCGTCCTGATTGATTCCGAGATATGCAAGACCCTTAGCGCCCTGTCCCTTAACATATTCAACAAGGGCATCTATCTTCTTTCTCGGCATGTCAACCTGACCTTTTGCATTGATTCCGCGGACACTGCCGCCGCTTGCGACTGCCCCTGAGAATACACTGAAGCCGCAGTCTTTAACAACGTTTGTAACATCAACAAGTTCCATACCGAAACGTGTATCCGGCTTATCTGAGCCGTAACGTTCCATTGCTTCCTGCCATGTCATGCGCGGAATAGGAAGAGGAATATCGTAATCAAGGCAGTCTTTCCAAACATGGGCAAGAAGTCTTTCATTCAGTTCCATAACTATATCCTGGTTTGCAAATGAAAACTCCATGTCAATCTGGGTGAATTCAGGCTGGCGGTCAGCACGGAGGTCTTCATCCCTGAAGCATCTAGCCAGCTGGAAATAGCGATCATAGCCTGCGCACATAAGGAGCTGCTTATATATCTGAGGGCTCTGAGGAAGTGCGTAAAATGAACCCTGGTGAACACGGCTCGGTACCAGATAGTCACGCGCACCTTCCGGTGTGCTCTTGCAGAGCATAGGTGTTTCTATCTCAAGGAAACCTTCTGCGCACATGAAGTCACGAACGCTCTTTGTAACCTTGCTTCTGAACATGATATTTTTCTGGATATCAGGGCGGCGAAGGTCAAGATAACGGTATTTAAGCCTCAGCTCATCCTTTGTCTGGCAGTTTTCCTCGATTGGGAAAGGAGGTGTCTCTGCTTCTGAAAGTATTGCAAGGTCCAGCACCTTGATCTCAATATCTCCGGTTGCAAGTGCTTCATTTACGGCACCTTCCCTTGGCTGTACAAGGCCTCTTACGGCAATAACAAACTCATTTCTGAGTGTGCCGGCCTTTGCGTAGCCTTCTTCGCCAACGTTGGCTTCATCAAAGACAAGCTGGATAAGTCCGCTTCTGTCTCTTAAATCCACAAAGATGAGGCTTCCGAGGTTACGTCTCCTGTTAACCCATCCCATGAGAGTTACAAGCTCTCCAACCTGATTGCTGCTGACTTCTGTACATCTGTGGCTTCTTACATAGCCACTCATTGATTCTGACATTTTGATACTCTCTCCTATTTGATCACATCTGCAATTTTATTAATGCTGCATTCTGTTTCACTGCCGTCTGACATGTTTTTAACTTTTACTGTTCCTGCTGCAAGCTCATCTTCACCGATGATCACAACATAAGGTGCTCCAAGCTTGTTTGCATATTTCATCTGGGCTTTAACGCTCTTGTCCAGATAATCTGTCTCAACAGATATTCCCTGTTCCCTAAGTGAGGAAACAATTTTGAAAGCCTCAGTACGGGCATTTCCCATAACTCCCACATAAACTGAAGGAGGCGTAACCGAACCCAGATCCACTCCCTGAAGGTCAAGGAAATAGATAAGCCTTTCCAGCCCCATTCCGAAGCCGGCCGAAGGGATATCCTGCTTAACATCAATCTCATGGACAAGGTTATCATATCGTCCGCCGCCGCAGAGAGTGAAGCCCTCTTTGTTAACAAATTCGAATACTGTCTTTGTGTAATAATCAAGGCCTCTTACGATGCCGGTGTCCACACTGTATTTAATGCCTATTCCGTCAAGTATCTCTTTGAGTTCTTCAAAGTGATCACGGCACTCGCCGCAGAGGTAGTCTATTGTGCGCGGAGCATTTGCAACGATTTCCTTGCAGCCTTCTTCCTTGCAGTCAATAACGCGCAGAGGGTTCTTTTCCATTCTGTCGCGGCAGGTGCGGCAAAGTCCGTCCTTGTGCTCATCAAGATAAGCCAGAAGAGCTTTGTTATACTCTTTGCGGCATGTCGGGCAGCCAATGGAATTGATGTGTACTTCAATATCCTTAAGGCCCAGTTTTGATGTGATGCTTGAAACAAGGCTGATCAGCTCTGCCTCAACCAGAGGGCTTTTGCTGCCTATCATTTCAACTCCGAACTGGTGATGCTGACGAAGACGTCCGCTCTGCGGCTTTTCATACCTGAATGCAGGGGTGATATAGAAAAGCTTTTTAACGCCCGGATCTGCAAACATGCTGTGTTCAAGGTATGCCCTGATAACGCCTGCTGTTCCTTCAGGTTTCAGCGAAATGCTTCTTCCGCCCTTATCTTCAAACGTGTACATTTCCTTCTGTACAACGTCTGTTGTTTCCCCAACGCCTCTTGAGAAAAGCACTGTATGTTCAAACACAGGTGTCATGATCTGTTTGATGTTGTACAGATCGGCAGTGTCCTTGCATACCTGCTCAATTATCTCTCTTTTTCTCATTTCATCTCCGAACCAGTCGGCGGTTCCCCTCGGAGCCTGAGTAATCATATCTGTTCCTCCAAATATCTATGTTCTATAAATAACCGTGCGTTCTTCTTTCGGTTTCAATCGTTGTCGGGCTTTCATGTCCCGGGAAAACTTTTGTCTCTTCAGGAAGAGGCAGAAGCTTTTCTCTTATTGACTTCATAAGTGCAGCCGCATCTCCTCCCGGAAAATCTGTCCTTCCCCATGAGCAGCGGAACATCGTGTCCCCCGAAAGAAGAGTGGATTCTTTTTCAAAGTAATAGCATGTGCCTCCCGGTGTATGCCCCGGTGTGGCAATTACCTGTATTTCCATTCCGCCTATGTTCAGGGTTTCCCCTCCTTTAAGGAACACGTCGGTCTCATCAGTCTGTACCGAGATTCCCCCAAGGTTAAGGCTGCCGTCTTCAAGCATAGGCTTATCGGCCTCGCTGACATAAAGCGGAATATGGTATTTGCTCTTAAGGTCAGGCACTGCCAGGATGTGGTCCATATGCGCATGGGTAAGCAAAATGGCCACAGGCTTCACCTGCAGGTTTTCCAGGCATGTTGTGATAAATGCAGCGTTATCGCCCGGATCAACAATAATAGCTTCCTTCACATCTTCATCATGGGCAATGTAGCAGTTTGTCTGGATCATTCCCACGCGGATGCAGTTCAGATTAAATTTTCCCATCTTAGCCTCTTGTACGGGTGATGTCTCTCACCCCTTCTATCTGATTTAATTTGTTTATGATCTTTTCCAGCTCGTCCCTTGAGGCAATCCTGAATCCAAGATCGATTGTTGCTTCCTGTTTTTTATTCAGGCGGGCGTTAAGGGTTGTCATGTCAAGGTCCATCTCGGACATTACTTTGGCTATATCAACCATCAGTCCCACCCTGTTGTTTGCAAATATGCATATTTCCACCGCATATCTTTCATCAACAAATGCACTCTGCGGTTTATCCCACTGTGCCTCGATAAGTCTTGCCCTTTCGGGAGCGGAAAGGTTCATTATGTTATCGCAGTCCGTGCGGTGGATGGTGATTCCGTTTCCTCTTGTTATGAATCCCACGATCTCGTCTCCGGGAACAGGGCTGCAGCATTTTGCGAATTTAACGGCCACGTCGTGGATGCCCCTTACAACAATACCGCTTCCGCCGCTGCGTTCGTGATATTCTGTCCGGTCAGACTTCTGCTCTGCTGCCTTTATGACATCATCATCCGTGATCTCATTCTTTTTATTTGTCTTCTTGTACTCTTCATAAAGGCGGTTGATCACCTGACCTTCCTTGAGGCCACCGTGTCCGACCGATGCCAGAACTGCATCCCAGTCTTTGCAGCTGTACCTTGTAAGGACCGCCTTCATATACTCAGGGGCAAACATGCCGGGCTCATCAATACCCTTGGATTTCATGTATTTTTCTACAAGATCCCTGCCGCGGGCGATGTTATCCTCTTTATTCTCGTTTTTGAACCACTGATTTATCTTTGTCCTTGCCTGGGCGCTCTTTACAATGCTCAGCCAGTCACGGCTTGGTCCTCTTGAGTTCTGTGAAGTGATTATCTCAACGCGGTCACCGTTCTGAAGCTTGTAATCAATGTTGACTATCTTTTCATTTACCCTGGCTCCCACCATTCTGTTGCCGACGGCTGAATGGATGCTGTATGCAAAGTCTATAGGGGTTGAGCCCATAGGAAGTGTCTTAACATCTCCGTCCGGCGTGAAACAGAATACATCATCAGAGAAAAGATCCAGATCGCTCTTGAGCGATGACATAAATTCCTTGTTGTCCGATGTCTCCTGCTGAAGATCTATCAGCTGCTTAAGCCAGGCAAGTTTTTTTTCTTCTTTTGGGCTGAGGGTCTTGTCATTTACATCTTTTCCCTCTTTGTATTTCCAGTGGGCAGCAATACCATACTCAGCCGTAATGTGCATATCAAATGTTCTTATCTGCACTTCAAAAGGCTGGCCGGTATGGCTGATAAGCGTTGTATGAAGAGACTGGTACAGGTTTGCCTTCGGCATGGCAATGTAATCCTTGAATCTTCCCGGTATAGGCTTGTACACCTCATGGAGGATCCCCAGTGCGGCATAGCAGTCCTTTACTGATTCCACCTTGATTCGGACAGCAAAAAGATCGTAAATCTCATCCAGGCCCTTTTCCTGGTTGACCATCTTTTTATATATGCTGAACATGTGCTTAACGCGGCTTTCAACCTCGCAGCTGATGCCGGCTTCCTGCATATACTGCTTAACGCGGACAACCATCTCTTCTATAAAGCCGTCCGTGGTCTTTTTTCTTTCATTCAGGCCTGCTTCCAGGCTGTAATATGTATCAGGGTCAGAGTATTTGAATGCAAGGTTATCAAGTTCTATCTTGATGGTGGAAATTCCCAGCCTGCTGGCAATAGGAGCATATATCTCCATTGTCTCCCTTGCTTTTTCTATCTGTTTTTCACGGGACATATACTGAAGGGTGCGCATGTTGTGGAGCCTGTCCGCCAGCTTTATGATGATGACCCTTATATCGTCTGCCATGGCCATGAACATCTTGCGGAGGTTCTCGGCCTGGATCTCTACTTTGTCTGAAACGTATTTGATTTTTGTAAGTTTTGTTACGCCGTCAACCAGATTGGCTATGTCAGTTCCAAACTGTTCTCTGATATCCTCAAGCGTGATCGGTGTATCTTCAACGACATCATGAAGAATTCCTGCTGCGATGCTTTCATCATCCATTCCGAGGTTTGCAAGGATCTTCGCCACCTCAAGAGGATGGGTGATATACAGCTCGCCGGAACGTCTCGTCTGACCATTGTGGGCATCTGAAGCCATTTTGTATGCGCGTTCAATTATGTCCTTATCTGCATCCTTATTGTTCCTCTTAACGATATCAATAAGGGCGGCAAAAAGTTCCTCCGGAGTTTTCAGTGCCTCCGGAGCATTTATCCTTTTCAGGTTCTCATCGCTGACGCTCGGGATATTCTTTTTTATTGTAATTTCCTGTACTTCGTTTTCCATTCGGTTCTCATCAGTTTTTGCACTTGACATTTATGCTTTTGGCGTGATATAACTTGTCAAGTGCACAGGGGAATCATACAGTGGTAGTATGACGGTCTCCAAAACCGTTCACGGGAGTTCGAATCTCTCTTCCCCTGCTTACCGAAGCTTATTGCTTCGGTTTTTTATTGCTTTCTTTTTGTTTTCCCGCCGCGTATGGATTCCGCAACAAACATTTATTTTACAACAATTCTTCCTTATTTTCTACATTTTTTGCCCATGCCACGGCATCTTTTATCGTTTCAACGCCTATTATCCGTATTCCGTCTGTTTTCTTAATGGATTTAAGCGACGCCTTTGGGACTATGCATGTGGAAAACCCCATTTTTTTGGCTTCAAGCACCCTTGCTTCTGCCTGGCTTACGTTTCTCACCTCGCCCGAAAGGCCCACCTCGCCGAATGCGATTACATCTGCCGGAACAGTGAAGTCCATATAGCCTGAGGCAAGTGCAATGACAACCGCAAGGTCAAGGGCTGTCTCGTTTACTTTAAGGCCGCCTACAATGTTGACGTAAACATCGTTTTCCGAAAGAAAGAGCCCTATCCGTTTTTCTATGACGGCGCTAAGCAGGTTGAGACGGTTATAATCTATTCCCGTTGCGCTGCGCCTCGGGTTTCCGAAAGCACTCTTTGCAACCAGCGCCTGTATTTCAAGAAGGATCTGTCTGGTTCCCTCTATTGAGCAGGAAACTATTGAGCCCGAAGCATCCTTCGGCCTTCCCATAAGCAGGAATTCTGAAGGGTTTTTAACCTCCCTGAGACCTTCCCTGCACATTTCAAAAACGCCTATCTCATTTGTCGAGCCGAACCTGTTCTTAACGCTTCTCAGTATCCTGTACGTACCCTGGCTTTCACCCTCAAAATAAAGGACGGTATCCACCATATGCTCAAGCATTCTCGGGCCTGCCACCACGCCTTCCTTTGTAACGTGGCCCACAACAAACATGGTTATTCCAAGGCCCTTAGCCAGCTGAAGCAGCATTGCTGTGCTTTCGCGGACCTGGCCTACACTTCCGGGTGCACCTGCCACATCCGGACGGTACATTGTCTGGATGGAGTCGATGATGCAGACATCCGGCTTTTCACTTGTGATTATTGCCTCGTTTTTATCCAGGTCAGTCTCGCACAGCAGTTTCATATTTCCGCTGAAGCTGCCGATGCGGTCTGCTCTCATCTTTATCTGCTGCAGTGATTCCTCGCCTGAGATATAGAGAACGTTAATATCCTTATCGCTCAATACTTTGCAGACCTG
>JAZUFV010000021.1:0-15644 GCA_045640845.1 Lachnospiraceae bacterium | reverse complement strand
GCCTGCTTGCATGGGCAGCCTCGCCCTTTGCAAAAATATTGAATGTATCTCCGTCCCTGGTAATTTTATATTCAACAAGGCCGGAAGCCTTAAATGCGTTTTCAAGCGCTTCCTCGCTGACCTTTGCAGGAATGACAGCCTCACACCTTTCGCAGACGGCATTTGGGGAAATGCCTCCGTTGAAAGAGATGATCTCTGTATTCTTTGAATGTGCAATCATGGCACAGATTGATTTTTCTCCGTGGATTCCCGGGAATGAAGCATCCGGCGTGAAACCAACAGTAACAGGTTCCTCAACCTTATTGTAATATTCCATGCACTTTGAGCCGGTTTCCTCGTTGCAGCCCATAATGAGACGGATGCGCTTATTAAGAGGCATGCCGCTGTCGCTGATCCTCTTCAGTGCATATAATGCAGCCACAACAGGACCTTTGTCATCGCTGACGCCGCGTCCGTAAAGCTTTCCTTCCCTTTCTGTCAGGGTAAAAGGATCTGAATCCCAGCCTTCACCTGCAGCAACAACATCCAGATGTCCGCAAATACCGATGATGTCTTTTCCCTCACCGATTTCTGCATATCCACAGTAATTATCCAGGTTTTTGGTCTTAAAGCCCATTTCCCCGGCTATAGCCAATGCTTCTTCAAGAACCTTTGCAGGAACCTCTCCGAAAGGCATTCCCGGCTTTTCTTCGCCCTGTACTGAATTGTATTTTATAAGACGCGACAGACTTTCCTTCATCCTGTCAAGTTCCATGTTTTCTCCTCCGTTTTTCTCTTTTTTGAATATGATGAACTTGCTGAAAATATAATTGACAATGATCGTTACCACACTGGCCACAAGTTTGAAAATAATCTCATTTAATCCGAGAATATCAACAAAAACGAACAGGATCAGTTCCTCAAGGCCGAGAGTTATCAGCCTTCCCAGCACAAATTCACCGATTTCCTTAAGAATTGCCTTAAGGCCGGTATTTTTGCTTTCAAATACCCATTTTCTGTTGGTGATATAGGCAAATGCGACAGCAGCCACCCACGCAATGGCATTGGCAATAAGAACATCCATCTTAAGCCATGAAGCCAGCGGAATATATACGGCATAGTTGACCACGGTGGTCAGCCCGCCGAAAAGCAGGTACAGAAAGTATTCTTTAAATTTATTCCACAGTTTTTTTATCATTATCAGTCTTCAGTCCTTATGTCTTCCCAGCCCGGTCCGCAAAGTGCAATATATGTCTTTCCGCGGTTTATTGCCAGCTCTTTTCCGTTCTCATCAAAGAACTTCAGGCGCGAATACTCGTCAGCCTTTGACCAGTGGATCTTCTGGACTTTTCCGCCGGATAGATAGTATCCAACCGCATCGTCACCGCCATGCCATTCAACTGTCTTGTGGTAACCATCTTCACGGTCTGCAACATATGTTTCAAGAATGAATACATTTGTAAACGATACCGCTTCTTCGGTAATTCCGTCCATATGTGCCGTTCCGTTCATGTATTTGAAATATTTCTTTTCTTTTTCGTTGTAAACAAAACCGGAATTCTGGGAACCGAAATTGATAGTCGCTTCCACGCATTTATCCCCGTCTGCCGGAACAACGGTTTCATCCGGATTGAACAGGAATGCCTCTCCCTTGTAGTTTTCTCCCAGCTCCAGTCTTTTGCCGTCGGCCTGTGCGGTAGCATAGAACTGTGTTCCGTCAAATGCCGATGTATGCTCAAGGTCATACCCCTGTGAAAGGCGTCCCTCGTCACGGTAAAAGAAACCTGTCTCCCAGATGCCGTCGTAATAGTCCATATCAAGCGAATAATAATAGTTCATCATGGTATTGTCTTCGCCCCAGTGAACATAGAACGCGTCAAATCCAAGAGCCATAGGCGGAAAATAGTAACGGTAACTTCTTACTGAACATATGTAAGGAAGGTTTACCATATCAGGATAGACTGCCAGCATTCTGGTAAGGCCGGCCTCCACAGGAAGTTCAAATACCACATCGGCCTTGCTGATATTATACTGAGGCCTTGCAGGTTCAACATTATTTACGGCAACAGCAACAGGCCTTAAACCCACAGCTTCATCAGGAAGATCATAAAGACCGGTCAGCAGATCTTCATTGCCTTTTTTCTCTGTTTCAGGCTCGGTAGTCTCTTCAGTGGTTTCAGGTGCTGTAGTTTTTTCTTCGGTTACGGCAGGAACAGTCTCTGCCGGGATTTCTTCCTTTTTGCCGCAGGCTGACAAACATCCGGCAGCAAGAGTAAGAACAAGAATTGTGATCAGAATTTTTTTCATCAGATTTTCCTCCGTTGATACGGACATTTTATCATAGCGGCAGATCAAAAAAAAGTTTTATGTTCATATAAAATTCACACACCCGGTATTGACATTTCCCAAACTCAGGGTTAGTATTGTGCCAACTTAAAGTTAGTATTCGAACGCAATTTTCACAATTTTTTCATAAATTCCCAATCAGAGATTGGTAGTCAGGAGGTAAAAAATGAAATTTAACGATTACATCAAAGAAGTCCGTGAATCATCATTTCTCACCCAGGAGGAAGCTGCACTTGCCCTCGGAGTTTCCACCACAACAGTACAGAAATGGGAGAAAGATACTCTTCCTGATAAAAGCATGTGGGCTCAGATCATAAAGGTCTATGGGCTTGAAAAGTCTGAATTTCTTGAGAAATACGGAGACAGCGTCGTTCCGGATGAAAATGCCGGGGATGAAGTCACAGGAAGTGACTTCCCTGCCTTTCTTTTTCCGGATGATAAGCTTCCGGAAATTGAAGGACTGGTTCTTTCAAAGGATGAGCAGGAGCTTCTGGGACTTGAAGTCCTTTACCAGAGCAATTCCTTCCGTTCAAACGGAACCATCGACCTTCTCAGCCTGACGCCTGATGAGAACAGCATAGGTCTCCCATATGAATATGTTAAAACCAAAGGCGCGTTCCGGATCATGGCGCTCCACGACAGCCTGTTATGCAAGCTCGGCGATTACAAATCGTTCGTAATCGACCGCATCAAGGAAAAACCTTCGGCACTCTTTAACATCAAAGCCTGCAGCAAGGAAGATATCGTAAAATTCACCCAGTATGTAAATTACGGGTCAGGACGCCAGCAGAAGAATCTTTATGACACACTGGCTTATGATATTGAGCAGCTCCGTTTTATCAGTGGAATGCCGGAGCCGGTCATTGTTTCAAGGTACAATCCGAGAAGCCGCAACGTTCTCGGTGATAAATGGGAAAACGAGAAATTCTATCAGAGCATTTCAAGAGTAAGTCCTGCCTTTGTACAGATTATTGAAAAAGAAAGCGAAGAGCCGGGATATCTTGAACTCAAAGCGCAGTATGAAAAGGATATGGAATTCTACCGTGAGCACCAGAACATGATCGATCATGAGCCGGTCAAGCCAGCATATAACGGATATAAAGTTGCCATCATCACTGAAACCGGAAAGAAGTTCCTTGAGTGGGGAGAAGACGTATACTTTTAAGCACTATTCAACAGCTCCCCTGATGCCGCCTTTGTCAGCAAGGAACATAAGCACAAAAGCAAGTATGGCAACAACAGTCTCATAAAGGCCAAACGTATACCAGACGATTTCCGCTCCGAAAATCATCGGCGCAAATATCGTTATGACAGTATTTGCCACAAAGCTTCTGGTTATGTTGATTATGAGAGCCTTCTTTGTACGGGTCGTTGAATAAAGATATGATGAGATTATCACCGTAAAAGATTCAACAACAAATCCCCAGGCATATCTGGCCATATTATCAAGAACCATCACACGGGTCTCAGGATCTGCGGCATAAAGATCGCAGAACTGAGGCCCTAATAATACTATTATCAGGGTTATCACAAATGACCCTGCCCCGCCTATTATCAGGCCTGTTCTCTTATAAAATTTCAGGTCATTAAAATTGCCTGAACCGTAACACCTTCCGAAAAGCGGCTGAAGTCCGTCCGCAACGCCATAGAAGATTGCAATTGAGAAGCATGCAACATAGCAGATTATCGAAAATGCGTTTTCCGCGCTGGTCCCAAGCTGCTCTACAATTATTATATTGACGATGATCGTCGTCAGCGGCGTACAGAACTGGGCAATGCATTCAGGAAGTCCGCGCACTATTATTTTCCCAGCAAGTTTTGGCTGTATTTTAAATCTATGGAAATTCAGCTTGCCTTTTTTGAAAATAAAGTGTGTCAGGACTATGCACATTCCTATGGTCTGGGCAGCTCCAGTGGCGATTGCCGCACCTTTCAGTCCCCACTTTATCGGATAAATAAGAAGCCAGTCCCCAAAAATATTGAGGGCCGTTGCTGTTATGACTGCAGCACTGACCAGGGCCGGACGGCTGTCATTTCTGACGAATCCGTTGAATGTAGTAAGCATTCCGCAGGGAATAAGAAAAACGCCGTACCAGAAAAGATAATCAACGGCCAGGTCAATATATGTATCAGATGCCCCCATCAGCCTGCAGAGCGGCTCGGTACAAAAAATAGCTGCTGCTGAAAAAATTGCGGTAATAAAGAGCGACATAAGGGTTGAATGCATAAAAACCTCATTTGCCCCGTCAGTATCGCCTTTTCCCATTCTTATGGCTGTAACCGTAAGTCCGCCTATTGTTGTGAGCATGACAAAGGCGTTAAAAAACATTACATACGGAAAAACAATGTTGACGGCACCAAGGGCATCGCTTCCTATGCCCTGTCCAACAAAAATCCCGTCAATTATTGTGAATAAAAATACGCTTAGATTACTGAGTATTGTAGGTGTCAAATACTTTAATAAAAGTCTGGTCCTTGTGTTTGTTAAACTCATAAAACCCTCCCGGATGAGCATTGTAACACATTCAGGATTTAAAATCAAAAAAGGGGCGCCGCTTTGTGTGACGCCCCATCAAAAAAGTTTCTGTTATTAAGCAGCTTCTTTGTTTTTATTCCTCGTTATCAGCTTGATGACAAGCAGAGTTCCAACCATAAGGATAACAGCAACAGGAAGTGCTACATAAACCTTAGGAACAAAGCCTGCAACAATATAAGCCACAAGGCTGACAGCTGCAACCGTGATCGCATATGGCAGCTGAGTGTTAACATGCGTTACATGGTCGCACCTTGCTCCGGCTGAAGCCATGATCGTTGTGTCAGAGATCGGTGAGCAGTGGTCTCCGCATACAGCGCCGGCCATAGCAGCTGACATGCAGACAATGCCGAGCTCGCTTGTTCCGAGAGGGAACATTGCCAGGGTGATAGGAATAAGAATTCCGAAAGTACCCCATGATGTGCCTGTTGCGAATGAAATAATGCATGCGATAACAAATACAGCTGCAGGAAGGAATGCCTGGACATTTCCAAGTGTATCCATGATGCCTTCAACAAATACTGTTGAGCCGAGTGAATCTGTCATTCCCTTAAGTGTCCATGCAAAGATGAGGATCAGGATAGCAGGTACCATTGCGTTAAAGCCTTCTGTAAGTGAAGCCATGCACTCCTTGAAACTCAGCACTCTTCTGATCAGGAAGTAGATTATTGCAATAACCAGCGCAACAACGCCGCCAAGCATAAGACCTACTGATGCATCTGAATTAGAAAATGCATCTACAATATTTGCTCCGCTGAAAATACCGCCTGTATATGTAAGGCCTATTACGCAGCAGACAATAAGTACAACGACCGGAAGAATAAGATCGATGATCTTGCCCTTTGTGCTGACCTCGTCATCTTTTTCATTTACATAAGGATTAAGTCCGTTGAAGATATCTCCGTTCTTTGCAGCATTCTCATGCTTTTTCATCGGGCCGTATTCCATCTTAAATATGATAAGAACAAACATCATAACAATTGTAAGAATTGCGTAGAAGTTAAATGGAATGGCACTTATGAAAGCTGAAATTCCCTGGCCGTCTCCAACGTATCCGGAAACTGCAGCTGCCCATGATGAGATTGGTGCAATGATGCAGACAGGAGCTGCGGTTGCGTCAATAAGATATGCAAGTTTTGCTCTTGAAATCTGTGCCTCATCGCACACAGGACGCATAACGGAACCTACTGTCAGGCAGTTGAAATAATCGTCAACGAAAATAAGGATTCCAAGAACGATGGTTGCAACCTGTGCGCCGCCTCTTGTATGGATGTGTTTTGCTGCCCAGCGACCGAATGCAGCACTGCCTCCGGCCTTGTTCATAAGTGCAACCATGGCACCCAGAATTACAAGGAACACCAGGATACCTACATTCCATGAATCAGAAAGCTGGCCGACAAAGCCGTCAACGAAAATGTGGTTCATTGTACCCTCAAAATTGAAGTTTGAATAGAACAGACCTCCGACAAGGATACCAACGAAAAGTGATGAATAAACTTCCTTTGTGATAAGTGCAAGAACAATTGCTACAACAGGCGGAATGAGACTCCAGAACTTCCCGTAAAAGAAGTTGGCTTCTCCTCCATCCTCAGCAGCAAATATAGATACCGTCAGCATTGCGCCAAGAACAAGCGCGATGGCAAGTATCTGGACAATACGGCCGCCTTTTGAGACAGGCCTTCTGTTGCGTCTTAAAGCTCCCATAAAATAACCCCCCTTTTATTTAAGCAGTACATCTGCTCTCAAGAAAAATTCTACTTTTAGTGGTTTATAATGTCAATGAAAAAGATACTCTATTCCTGTATTTTTTTTCAGTGCATCAGCTGTAAAGCTCAGGGCGCATATTATCCAGCACAGGGGCATACTCTCTTGCTGTTTTAATTTCATCGGTATCTATCTCAACGATAAGGGTTTCCTCGTCAGCTCCGGCCTCGGCCAGCAGTTCTCCGCGCGGGGATACCACCATGCTGTGCCCTGCCCTGCGGCCTTTGCACATATCACACATGGCCACAAAAACAGTATTTTCCGAAGCCCTGCACCGGGTTGTGATGCGGAGAAGATCAACTTTTTCGTCACCGGCGAACCAGGCCGTAGGAACCACAATGATTTCCGCCCCATGCGTCAGCTGATATCTTGCGATTTCCGGGAAACGCAGTTCATAGCAGACCATAAGTCCGATTTTTCCAAACGGCGTATCTATCGGTTCAAAAAGCTTGTCGCCCGGAACGTTGAAATATGATTCCTGATATATCGGTGAATCAAACATATGGGTCTTACGGTATGATGCCACTATGCGGCCGGCATCATCTGTTACGATCGTTGTGTTGTAATTTCTTTCATCATCGTATGGCTCATACATTCCGTAAATCATCCAGATACCGTATTTTCTGCCAAGATAAGCCATACGGGCAACATATTCCTGTTTCTCTTCGATGCTCATATCATGATGAAAAGTAGCCAGAAAACATTCAGGAAGCAGGAGCAGCCCTGCTCCTGCTTCTTTAGCAGCCTTAAGTGCAGTTTCAGCCTGCACCATATTTATTTCGGGGTCTTTCGCACTTGCGGTCTGACCCAAAGCAATTTTAAATTTCATATCAGATTTTTACCAGTTCGTACTCCCTTGTTCCTATTCCAAGCTTTTCAGCATGTTCGAGTGTTTCTTTCCACTTGATATTAGGATTTGAATCCAGGAAGTGGTCATGATGGCACTGCCAGTCAGGTTTTGCCAGATTATCACCAAGCTGTGAATTTCTGACAGGAGCGGCATTCAGGCAGGCATCTGCGCATGCCTGATCCAGTGCTACCGGATCAAACGATGCAAACATGCCGATGTCAGGAAGGATAGGAGCATCATTTTCACTGTGGCAGTCGCAGTTAGGTGAAACATCAACAATAAGATTTATGTGGAAGTTAGGTCTTCCGTCTACAACAGCCTTGGTATATTCTGCTATCTTGCAGCCAAGAATCTCATTTGCGTTGGAATTAAAATTAGCGATCGCATCAAAAGCACAGGATCCTATGCAGCGTCCGCAGCCCTTGCAGATATCCTGATCGATGACAGCTTTTCCGTTTTCATATCTGATGGCATTTGAACCGCACTCTTTTGCACAGCGTCCGCAGCCTCTGCAGCGATTTTCTTTGACAACCGGCTTACCTGCATTGTGCTGCTGCATCTTTCCGGCCCTGCTTCCGCAGCCCATTCCCAGATTCTTTAATGCTCCGCCAAAGCCTGTACATTCATGACCTTTAAAATGGTTAAGTGAAATAACAACATCGGCATCCATAACGGCACGGCCGATATATGCCTCTTTGCAGTAAACACCGCCTTCAACCGGCACGATGATATCGTCCGTTCCGCGAAGGCCGTCGGCGATGATCACATGGCAGCCTGTGGTAAGTTCATTAAAACCGTTTTCCTGTGCGCAGGTAAGGTGATCAAGTGCATTCTTTCTTGATCCCGGATAAAGTGTGTTGCAATCTGTAAGGAAAGGCTTGCCGCCTGCTTCCTTTACCATATCCGCAACAACTTTGGCATAATTCGGGCGGAGAAAAGCCAGGTTTCCAAGCTCACCAAAGTGAATCTTTATCGCAACAAATTTGTTTTCCAGATCCATTTCCGGAAGACCTGCAGTTTTAAGCAGCCTTCTAAGCTTCATAGGGATGCTGAAACCGACTTTTGTTCTGAAGTCCGTATAAAATACTTTTGATTTTTCCATATATACCTCGCTTATTTAATAAGTTCTTCCACAACTGTTCCTATTACTTTTCCGTCAGCCTTGCCTTTAAGCTCGGCCATGACAGCCTTCATTATCTGACCCTTGTTCTTTGATGCAACAACATCGGCAAACTTTGTCTGAAGAATCTCTCTGATTTCATCTGCAGAAAGCAGCTTAGGCGCGTATTCATTATAAATATCATAACGTGCCTGGTACTCAGCCTTAAGCTCTGCGCGCGAATCAGGGCAGGTATCAACCTGTTCCTTAACGCTCTTTATCTCTTTAAGGATGATCTTATCCACAAAATCATCAGCGATATCATCTCTGTGTCCTTCGTCTATAGCCACCTTCTTTACAGCCTGTATCAGCATGGAGATGGCTTCTTTTCTTGTTTTATCTTTTGCTTTCATGGCAGCCACCATGTCAGCCTGCAGTTTTTTGAATTCCATAATGAACCTCCTGAATTTACTTTGTGTATTTTAGCATTTTTTATCTGTTATGACATCCTTTTTAGGCAGTTTTCATTTCAGCCATTCATATATTGCTTCAAATATTTTCTTCTGTTCTTCCGGCTCAAAGGAATAATCGCTGTTCTTTGCCTGCCTTTCATCCGTAATCACGGTGACATGAGGTGTCCTTTGGCTTACAAATATTTTTATGTTCGGATTATCTGTATCAGGTACCCTTACCGCGTACCACGGGTCACTTGAGCCGTAGATCATAATAACGTGACTGTCTGTCGTTTCCGCCCATTTCTTCAGATTTCTGTTCATTGTATCGTCATATACAAAGGCTTCTTTCTGCGCATCCGTAAATGCCAGGTCCGCCGCGTTGTACATGTGATCTTCGCGCACCGTCAGATAATCTGCCGGATCCAGACCCTTCTCCCTAAGTGCGCTTCGCAGGAATGAAAAATCATAATAATAGTTGCCCAGTTCCTTTGAGGCCTGAACAAAGTACGGGAAGTACGGACTGGTAATATCCGTATCCAGCACCGATCCGGTGATGATTTCCGCCATGGCCTGCATTTTTGCAGCCTTTTCTTCCTCATTTTCTTCCGGCATATTCAGGCAGTTTTCTATTTTGTCAAACTCCTGATAGTACTGCCACGTTCCGATGGCTGTTTCAAGAACGCAGACATCAAACAGCACATCCGGTGTTGTCTGCTCCCTGAAAACCGCTCCGCTTTCATCTATCACTGTTTGGAAAACAGGCATCAGATCAGCCCGTTTTTTCAGGCATTCTATCTGAAACTCTGTCACAAGCTTCCGTTCTGCCTCGCCGTAATGCACGCTTTCCGCTTCTTCATATGCAAACCTGTAGAACCTGTCATCATCAGGATCCGCCAGCGGAGCAACGTAGGAGACTGTCAGATCTACTGCGTCAGGATAGTACATGGTGAGCATATTTGCAGTAAGACCGCCCTTACTCCGGCCTGTTGCCACCCACTTTCCGGAAAAGATTTTTTTCATTTCGGTGATGACCTTGTTCTGATCTGAAGCTGCGTTGTATGTTGTCATGTATTCCCACAGCGCGGTATCGTCATTTGAAAGCCCTTCCGGCTTTGATTCTCCGAAGAACCGGTGTTCCACTTCAAAATAGTTTCCGTTAAGCAGAATTTCCATATCCAGCCTCGGGTCATTATTGAAATTGGCTTCCTTTATGATGTACCCCTGCGTTTCCGCCACGTTTATCCCGTTTGGATCATCAATGCCCACCAGCACTCGCTGATCAAATGTCCCGGCAGTCTCATCATTCCAGTCAAGAGGCTGACGGAAGGTTACTATATATTTATGCTTATAACAGAATTGCGGATTCCCCTCCGCATCCGTTTCATTCTGTTCAACTCTTTCCACGCTGACCACTCCGTCAAGCGCAGACAAGCGCTCAGCCAGATCATCAGCCGCGGCAGTTTCTGTTTCTGAAACTGCCGATGTTTCTTCTGCTGCAGTCTGTGTTTCCGTCTTTGCGGGCTTTTCCGTATCAGCCGGTTTCTGCAGTAACAAAGCAGCGGCTATTGCTGCTGCAACAGCCACAAATAAGCATATTGTCAGAATAATTTTTTTACTCTTCATATTTGAATTACTCCCCGTTTTAAACCGCCGTTTTCTGCTCCTGCGGTGTCTCCTTCCAGCTTTCCCTGCATTTTTTCAGCTGCCTGTTAAGGAAGATAAATGCAATGATTCCCCCGAAAAGATCGCCCACAGGAAGTGCTGCGCAGAGTCCGTTTGCCCCCAGCAGGTGATTCATAAGTATCATGAGAGGAATATGGAAAGCAAAAATTCTTATGAACACATGGATAATTGCCCCTTTTGTATAGCCTGTGGCCTGCATGCAATAAGATGAATGATAATTCATAAACATAAACGGGCTGCAAAGGCTTCTGATCCTCAGGAAAACAGATGCCAGTGCCAGTGTTTCCAGAGCAGTTGCCGCGTCTCCCGCCGATGTGCTCATGAATATGCTGCACAGAGGTGATGCCACGCATTGATAAAGCACTACGCAGCCCAGCATTACAAAGAGTCCGAATTTCCTTGCATGTTTAATAAAACTGATCATACGGTCGCTGTTGCGCGCGCCGTAATTATATGAGATAAGAGGCATCATTCCCTGTGCTATTCCTATACCGATGGAATTTGGTATTCTCTCAACCTTTACAACTATTCCGATTGCAGCTATCGCAAGATCACCGTGCATACCCATCTGCGAATAAAGGACCATATTTCCGACGTCATAAAGCCCGACCAGGAGCGCCGATGGTACTCCGGCCTTGAAAAGAGTTTTTACATCTTCTTTCCGGACATTTTTTATACAGCCCGGATCTATGCTGAGTGTTGCGCTTTTTGATGTTCTGATCAGCGTTATCAGCAGATACAGACACGAAAGAACATTTGAAATAAGTGTGGCTAACGCTGCAGCAAAAACCTCCTGGCCCTTCGGGAAAATAACAAACATGAAAAGCGGGTCCAGAATGATATTAAGAATTCCTCCGCCCGAAAGGCCCAGACTGGACTGGCGGGAGTAACCGACATTCCTCAGGAGGTGAGCAAGCACCGGTGCCATAATCCCCGGCAGCGCACCGGCTATCAGAACAACCTGTGCATATGAACGGGCGTATCCGATAGTGGCATCCGAAGCGCCCAGCATAAAGAGAAAACGATCCATAAAGATAAGCATTGTCCCTGTGTAGATCAAAGATAATGCGATGGCACAGTAAAAACCGAAAGAGCATATTTTGCGTGCCCTTTCATATTCTCCCTCACCATTCAGGCGGGATATTGCAGTACCCGTTCCCACTCCGAACAGATTGCAGAATGCCGTCATTATCATAACCAACGGAAAGCATACCGATGTTCCCGCCATCATAAGCGGATTTCCTGCCCGTCCGATAAAAAACGTATCCCCAACATTATATATCAGCGTTATCAGCTGACTTATTACTGTGGGAAGCGCCATCGTGAAAAGAGCTTTCGGCACCGGAGTTTTTTCAAAGAGTTCCCGTTTTTCTTCATTGATCTGCATTTTTAAAGTCCTGCTCTATTTTTATTTCCGTTCTGTATTATAGCATTATTCTGACACACTGCACTACTTTTGCTGATCCGAAAAATCACTTTTATGAATTGAAAACCGGCTGCTATTCATAAACTAATATTATAAGAATCCGTGCATTCATTCCTTTTAGCAATTAGACTTTTCCGGATAAAATAATTAGGCTTCCTCATGTATTAAAAAGTCTGTTATAATTTGACTGACATGTTCTAAGGATGGCGGAAATGTTTAAAAAAATGGTTTTTTCAAAACGAAGATGGATCATACTGATTTCCCTTTGCATAATCAATCTCTTTGTGGGTTCTATATATTCATGGAGCGTATTTGCCGGTCCTCTGGCTGAATACCTGACTGATGTCACGGGAGTTAAGGTTGCTTCACTGGCTATAGTTTTTACTGTATTTAATACTATAGGACCGGTCAATAATATTGTCAGCGGTTTCTTAAGCAAAAAAGCCGGTCCTAAGCTGGTACTTCTTATAGGAGCCTTTTTCTATGGCGGCGGATTCATTCTTACCGGCTTTGCACAAAGCGTGGGAATGGTCATTTTCTCATACGGCATTCTCTCCGCCATAGGTCTGGGGCTTATATACGGCACCACGGTTTCATACGCGGTAAAATTTTTTCCTGATAAAAAAGGTCTGTCCGGCGGGCTTACAACAGCGCTTTACGGGCTCTGCTCCGTACTGCTGCCTCCTATTGCAAATGCCCTGATTGAAAAGCTTGGTGTTTCGGCTACATATAAAGCTCTCGGCATCGTATTTCTTGTCGTGATCGCAGCCTTTTCCCTGTTCGTGTGCAGGTGCCCTGAAAACATGGCCGAGCTTGTAAATGCAAAGAAAGCTCCTGCAGCCGCCACCGGAAAAGAAAAACCTGCAGCTGCTGTTCCAAAAGATAAAAACTGGAAGGCAATGCTTAAAACTCCTTACTTTTACCCGATGATGCTTATGCTTTGCTGCGGTGCATTCGGAGGCCTCATGCTCACATCCCAGGCTTCTTTAATGGCCCAGTTCATCATTGGTTCCACACCGGCGGCAGCAGCTGTCATCGTATCTATACTGGCACTTTTCAATGTATTCGGAAGGATACTCTCGGGAATAATGTCTGATAAAAAAGGTCCGCGTATGACTCTCCGTGCCGGATTCGTCGTCCTTTTCATCGGCGTTGTGCTGCTCTTCATTCCTGTGGCCGTACGTACAGTTCCTTTTATTATAGGAATAATGTGCGTCGGTTTATGTTTCGGTGCGGCAATGGGTGTTTTCCCGGGATTTACAGCATCAGTCTTCGGTGCCGGGAATAATGAAGTTAATTACAACATCATGTTCATAGGCTTTGGCATTGCCGGTCTTACAGCACCTATGATCGCAAGCTCACTGTTTGCATCTTCCGGCAGCTACCAGATGGCTTTTATTGTTTCCGGCATACTTGCGGTTATCGGTTTTGCACTTACATTCATAAAAGAGCCGGCAGACTAATTCAATTTCCTTCAAATGACAAAGTACCCGCTTAAATGCGGGTACTTTGCAAAGGGGGATATTTTTCTTATCCGATTTTACTTGTTTGTTACCGGAATAGTAAGATAAGATCCTTCCAAATGAATTGTATGTGTAACTGTCTGGTTGAACGGCATCAGATAAAGACCGCTTCTTGCACCCTTTCCAAGCATATCACCCTGGTTTCTGATAACAAGTTGCATCTTATGTCCTTTCTGGAACAGGTTAGCTGTAGGTGTAAGTGCTATATCATATCTGTTTACTTCACCCGGAACAATAGGAACAGGCTCCTGACGCGGATGAACCGGTCTCTGCTCTGTTGATTTTTCTTCGTTCAGGGCTCTGAATTTTGCCTTTAAAGCACCGCTTGAAAGAAGCTGGCGGGATCCGTCCGGAGCGATATCTACGATATCTGCCATCCAGTTTGTATCGTCAATATCAAGCTCAGCATTGATATGCAGACCGATATTTCCGATAACTTCCATATCTTCTTCAAATGCAGGTGTCTCATATCTCAGGCAGTATACCTTAGGATCGATGTAAGGAGCAGGCTGTGTGAAGCTCTCTGTTGCATCGCCCTTATACTCTTCCCTGTTGATTCCGCCGCCCGGCTGCAGGAAGAATTTGGTGTACTTGGTCTCAGGAAGCGGCCATGTTTCAGCAAATCTCCACTTATTGATACCCATTACAAACAGTTTTACCTGTGGTTCTTCAGCCATACCGTTATCCTTGCCCATTACCTGGTGATCGAACCAGCGTATAGCCTCATCATGGTACCATGCATATGGTCTTGAAGGGAACATCGGAGGATAAACGATAAGTTTCTTCTTATCATCCGGCAGATTGCAGCGGTTGAAAGCTTCAAAAGTTCCCCACTCATACAGTCTGTTATTCCAGCATGTGCCGATATACATAGGAACGCTTATGTCGTTAAGGCCTGACTCTCTTGGTGTTGGATGCTTAAGGTACATAAGATCATCAACAAGTGTAGGCTCGCATCTCTGGTATCTTACTTCAGGGTAGAACTTCAGAGAATACTTGATATCCGGATCATTGATGATCTCCTCATATTTCTCAGCGTATTCTTCCGGTGAAAGCTCCATCTTTGCACGTGGGAACGGAATTCCGCCCGGTGCGGTGTAAGGTGTAGGAGGCAGCTGGTCAAACGCATGCTTTCCTCCGTGAATATTGTAAAGGAGCGGATCGTAGATACCGCAGAAGTCCTCACCGGCAATCGGTTCCGGAGCTTCATCCGGGCGGAGAGCCTTAAGATGAGGAGCCGGTGCCTGGCCTGCGCGGAGCTGTGCCCTTGAGTATGATGACGGTCCCATCATCATAACATTTCCGTCGCAGAAATCCTGTACTGCAAGGAATTCAACAGTATCATAGATATCTTCCTTGCTGTGCAGAGACTCATCACCTGTATTCATTCCTTCTGAATTTCCCAATCCTCTTGGCTCTGCAATTACATGTATGTAACCTTTTTTCGTTGTATAGGTAAAATCACAGCCTTCAATACTTCCGTTCCAGAACGGTGTATCCCAGTAAAGCTGAGGATAATCCTTCATCCATGCAACGATATCCTGAGAATCTTTCCCCCATTCGCCGTAGCAGAGGATAACAGGAAGCCTCTTTCCTTCGCTTCCAACCGGTTTGTAAATGTCAATGGCAATCTTCACGCCATCACGCATAGGAACCATAACATCCTTGACAACTTCCCAGTCGGTATACTCATCAGGATGTGCCTCGCCCTTAACGACCTGAGGGTATCCGTCAAAATACTGCTTAAGGTCACTTCCGACAGGTACTTCAACTGCTGTCGGTTCAGCAGAAACGATTATGCTTCTCTCTTCGAAAACGTAGGTAGAAACACGCTCAGGATTATTTCTGCTGTCAAACTCTCTTATTGTTGTAAGACTAATTTTTTTACCTCTTTAATTAAAGTTTAAGAGCTTCAATTTCCTCATCAGTAAGAGTTGCCTTGAATCTAGCAACGCAATGGGCACCCTTCTGAGTGATGGTGATCTT
>JAZUFV010000020.1:0-8468 GCA_045640845.1 Lachnospiraceae bacterium | reverse complement strand
TTCTTAGGCTGGAATGTCATTTTGCTCATAATATTCCACCTCCTTTAATTTTCCAAAAAAATAGCATTCGTCATTATAGTAAAAAAACCGTTTCGCGTCAAGAGAAAAGTTGAAAATAAAAGGGTTTCCACATACTTCCTTTGATAATGTGGATAACTGTTTTTATGCAGAATCCTTAAAAATGGCTAAACTCCGGCGTTTTTAACACTTTTTCAACATTTTATCAACATTAATTTGTGGATGAGTTTTCCACCATTTTATTGAATTTTACTCCCTTATATTCTATAATATACACTATATTATATATAAATGGTGGATTATGCCTTTTTTGAGGGAAACTTATGTTAGAAACTATACAAAGTAAATGGAATGAAATACTTAACCATCTGAAGTCGGAATTTGATGTTTCTGATGTTTCTTATAAAACCTGGCTTCTTCCTCTGGAAGTAAGAGCAGTTGAAGACGATACCATCATAATCATCGTTCCTGATGAGACAATAGGCCTTCAATATATCAAAAAGAAGTATTACATGCCTTTAAAGGTAAGCATTGAAGAAATCACCGGTCATGCTTTTGAGATAGAATTCATCCTGCCTGATCAGCTTCCGGAATTTGCTTCCCCTAAGAATGAAAACCAGCTTACTTCCGATATTTTTGAAAAAGCAGGCCTGAATCCTAAATATACATTTTCTTCATTTGTAGTAGGTGACAACAGCAATCTTGCCCATGCGGCTGCACTTGCGGTTGCTGAATCTCCCGCCGAGATTTACAACCCTCTTTACATTTACGGAGGCGTTGGTCTGGGAAAAACCCATCTTATGCAGGCTATTGCCCACTTCATCCTGAGCCACAATCCTCAGAAAAAAGTTCTTTATGTAACCTGCGAGACTTTTACAAACGAAATAATTGAAGCAATAAGAAACGGCGGACCTTCCGCAAACATCCAGTTCCGTGAAAAATACAGAAATGCTGATGTTCTTCTTATTGACGACATTCAGTTTATAAGCGGAAAAGAATCTTCCCAGCAGGAACTTTTCCATACTTTCAACGCACTTCATGATAACAACAAGCAGATCATCATTTCTTCAGATAAACCTCCAAAAGAAATTGATAATCTGGAAGAGCGTCTCTGCTCACGTTTCTTATGGGGACTTTCAGTAGATATCCAGTCTCCTAATTATGAAACACGTGTTGCCATTTTAAGAAAGAAAATTGAAATAGAAGATTTTCCTTATGTTCCTGATGATGTTCTTGAATATATTGCAGCAAATGTATCTTCAAACATCCGTGAACTTGAGGGAGCTCTTATTAAGATCGTTGCATATGCAAAACTTACTTCACAGCCAATAAACATGGAGTTTGCAACAAACGTCCTTCATGATCTTTTTGATGAAGCCCAGAAAGAAATAACTCCGGATACCATTATTAAAATAGTTTCGGAACATTTCGGGATTTCCGTAAATGACATTATCTCAAAAAAGAAAAACCAGGAAGTTGTTTATCCGAGGCAGCTGTGCATGTATCTTTGCCGCTCTCTTACAGATGTTGCTCTTTCACTTATTGGAAAGAAACTGGGAAAGAGAGACCATACAACAATAATGTATGGATATGAAAAAATTCAAAAAGAAATTGAAACTGATGAAAGAGTTAAAAATGATATAGAAATTTTAAGAAAAAAAATCATTCCTTCTTAATACACATTTTATATCGGAGTTTTTTACATAACTATCAACATCGGTTTTTATTTAAATTAAGGCGCTCATGAGGGTTTTCAACAAATCCACAGGCCCTACTACTACTGCTGATAAAATAATATTTATATACTTACGCACGGGGGAAATTATTTATGAAAATAATCTGTTCAAAATCTGACCTTCTCAACGGACTTAACATTGCTATGAGAGCTGTTCCTTCAAAGACAACTCTTCCTATTCTTGAATCATTCCTTATCATTGCAGGTGACGAGATAAAGATCATTACCAATGATAAAGATATGGGAATTGAAACCCGGGTTGCAGGAACAATTGAAGATGCAGGAAAGATTGCAGTTGATGCAAGAATTTTCAATGAAATTGTAAGAAAGCTTCCTGATAATGAAGTAAAGATAGAATCTGACAATAATCAGAGAATAAAGATCACATGTGAAGATTCGGAATTTAATCTCAACGGAAGAAATCCTGAAGAGTTTCCGGAGCTTCCTGCCACTGAAAATGAAAATAAGATAGTTATTTCCCAGTTTATTCTTAAAGAGCTTATCAGACAGACTATTTTCTCCATCGCTTCAAATGATACAAACTCAATGATGAGAGGCGAACTTTTTGAAGTAAACGGAGATATGCTTAAAGTTGTATCTCTTGACAGCCATAGAATCTCAATCAGAAAAGAGACTCTTGCAAACAGTTATGATCCTATAAAAGTTATAGTTCCGGGAAAAACTCTTAATGAGATAAGCAGAATTCTGGGCGGAGAAAAGAATGAAACCGTTGAAATAGCATTTGACAAAAACTTTGTTAAATTTGAATTCAATAACACAATGGTTCTTTCAAGACTCATTGAAGGTGAATTCTTTAATGTTGAGCAGATGATCTCTTCTGATTATGAGACAGAAGTCATCATTAATAAGAATGATTTTCTTAATACAATAGACAGAGCTTTTACTCTCACACGTGAAGGTGAAAAGAGACCTATCGTTCTTGATATAAGAGACGGTTTTATGAGACTTGATATAAATACATCCCTTGGATCAATGAATGCAAACCTTAATATCACCAAAAATGGAAAAGATATGTACATAGGTTTCAACCCTAAGTTCTTTATTGATGTTCTTAAGGTTATAGATGATGAAGAAATCAGCATTTACTTTGTTAACTCAACAGCTCCTTGCTTCATCAGAAATAAGGAAGGTGAATATGTTTACATTATCCTTCCTGTAAATATCAGCAGGTAATATGGAAAAGATATTTTTAAGAGATGAATTTATAAAACTCGGACAGGCCCTTAAAAAAGCGGGTACCGTTGAAAGCGGAGCCTTTGCAAAAGATGTCATCCTTGAAGGTCTTGTTAAAGTAAACGGAGAGACGGAAGTCCGCCGCGGACGCAAACTTTATGAGGGAGATATCATTGAATTTGAAGGAGAGCAGTTTGAAATATGCAGGTAGAACTGCTGGAGCTTAATAATTTCAGAAATTATGATTCTCTTTCAATAAAGTTCGGACCCGGAGTAAACATCATTTACGGTGAAAACGGTCAGGGAAAGACAAACATCCTGGAAAGCATATATATGTGCAGCACAGGAAAAAGCCATAAGGGCAGCAAAGAGCGGGAAATTATCAGGCAGGAAACGGACGAAGCCCATATAAAGGCAGAGTTTTTATCAGAAGCAGGCCGGCGGCGGGTTGATATTCATCTGAAAAAAAATAAAGAAAAAGGAATGGCGATAAACAAAATTCCTTTAAAAAAATTAAGTGAGCTTTACGGCAAAATTTCTGTGGTTATATTTTCAACAGAAGATCTGGACATTATAAAACGCGGTCCTTCAGACAGAAGAAGGTTCATAGATATAGAACTTTGCCAGATAGATCCCGTATATGTTGAAAATATAATTGTTTACAACAAAATCCTGGGCCAGAGAAGAGAGCTTTTTAAAAAGCTTGAAGAGACCGGTGAAAAAGTGGGTTCATTAACGGAAACGCTTGATATCTGGGATCTTCAGCTTGTGAATTATGGCACGGAGATAATAAAAAGGCGCAGACAGTTTATTGATGAGATAAACAGCACCGTTAAGGAAATCCACAGTGAGATAACCTCAGGAACGGAAGTTCTTAAGCTTAAATATCAGCCTTCAGTTAATGAAGAAGATTTTTACGAGGAACTTCTGCGCAGCAGAGAAAGAGACAGTTATCTCAAACAGACGAGCGTGGGTCCTCACAGAGATGATTTTTCATTCTTCAGCAACGGGACTGACATGAAGACCTACGGAAGCAACGGCCAGCAGAGAACCTGCGCATTAAGCCTTAAACTTTCCGAAATCAGAATGATAGAGGAAAGAAAAAAGGAAAAACCTGTGCTGCTTCTTGATGATGTGCTTTCAGAACTTGACAGAAGCAGGCAGAAAATGCTGATCAAATCCTTAAAGGACACTCAGACCATCATAACCTGTACGGGAATAGATGAGTTTATTGAGAGGGAACTTGAAGGTGCAGATAAATTTTATATAAAAGACGCGAAACTTGTTAACGCATGATCCGAAGGAAAAGGAAATGGCAGAAAACACAAATTTAGAGAACACAGAAGTAAAAGAAGAGTACGGCGCCGATAATATTCAGGTCCTTGAGGGCCTGGAAGCCGTCAGAAAACGTCCGGGAATGTATATAGGCAGTATTTCCTCACGCGGACTCCATCACCTCGTATATGAGATTGTGGACAACGCTGTTGATGAGGCACTGGCCGGATACTGTACGGAGATTTTCGTTCAGATAAACGAAGACAACTCCATCACCGTTGTTGATAACGGCAGAGGCATTCCTACCGGAATTAACAGCAAAACAGGCGTGAGCGCTGTTGACCTTGTATTTACAAAGCTTCACGCAGGCGGAAAATTCGGCGGCGGAGGATATAAAGTATCAGGCGGACTGCACGGTGTTGGTGCATCGGTTGTTAATGCACTGTCTGAAAACCTTGATGTAACCATTTACAGGGAAGGAAAGATCCACCATCAGATTTTCTCAAGAGGAAAAGCACAGGGAGAGCTGGAGATACTGGGAACATGTCCTGAAGACAAAACGGGAACAACAATCACCTTCCTTCCGGATGACGAGGTTTTTGAAGAGACAGTCTATGATTATGCAATTCTTCAGAAGAGACTCAGGGAAACCGCATTCCTTACAAAAGGACTGAAAATCACGTTAAAAGACGTGCGTCCTGAAAAAGAGCAGGAAAAAGTTTTCCATTATGAAGGCGGAATAAAGGAATTCGTCCAGTATATAAACAAGAGCTCTGTGGCTCTTTATGAAGACGTTCTTTATTTTGAAGGTGAAAAGAACGAGGTTTATGTTGAAGTTGCCATGCAGCATAACGATGGCTACAACGAAGGAATTTATACTTTCGTCAACAACGTAAACACTCCTGAAGGCGGAACTCATCTGGAAGGCTTTAAGCGTGCGATAACAAGAGTATTCAATGATTACGCAAGAAAGAACAAACTTCTTAAGGATAAAGACGACAATCTTTCAGGCGAGGATATAAGAGAAGGTTTAAGTGCAATTGTTTCCGTAAAGGTTGTTGACCCTCAGTTTGAAGGCCAGACAAAACAGAAGCTCGGAAACAGTGAGGCAAGCACGGCAGTAAATGCCATTGTAGGCGAGCAGCTGGGAATTTACCTTGAGCAGAATCCGCAGGTTGCAAAGACCATCTGTGAAAAAGGCATCCTGGCACAGCGTGCAAGAAATGCTGCCAGAAAAGCCCGTGAAATGACAAGAAAAACTTCTCTTGAGGGCGGCGGACTTCCTGGAAAACTTGCAGACTGCTCTGATAAAAATCCTGAAAACTGCGAGATTTTCATAGTCGAGGGAGATTCAGCCGGCGGTTCAGCAAAGACAGCCAGAACCAGAAAAACCCAGGCCATCCTTCCTCTGAGAGGAAAGATCCTCAACGTTGAAAAGGCAAGACTTGACAGGATCCTGGGAAATGCCGAGATCCGTACAATGATCACCGCATTCGGTACAGGAATCCATGAAGACTTTGATATTTCAAAGCTTCGTTATCATAAGATCATCATCATGACAGATGCGGATGTTGACGGTGCGCATATTGCAACACTTCTGCTCACCTTCTTCTACCGCTTCATGCCTGATCTTATCAAAGAAGGTCATGTATATCTGGCTAAGCCGCCTCTGTATCAGGTAAGCCGCGGCCAGAAAAAATATTACGCATACAGCGATGCCGAGCTTAACAGCATTCTTGAAGAGATCGGCCGTGACCAGCAGAACAAGATCCAGCGGTACAAAGGTCTGGGCGAGATGGACGCTGACCAGCTGTGGGAGACCACAATGGACCCTGAGACCCGTGTTCTATCAAAAGTCGTTATAGACGAAGAAAACATGCAGGATCTTGACCTGACATTCACCACTCTTATGGGCGACGAAGTTGAGCCGAGAAGGGAATTCATTGAAGTGAATGCCAAGTATGCAACAAACATCGATATTTAAAGATGGGAGAAAAATATGGACGAGCATCTTTTTGACAATATAGAAGAAGTCGATCTGAAAAAGACTATGGAAAATTCCTACATCGACTATGCCATGAGCGTTATCGCTTCAAGGGCACTGCCTGATGTAAGGGACGGACTTAAGCCGGTTCAGAGAAGAGTTCTTTATTCAATGATCGAACTTAACAACGGTCCGGACAAGCCGCACAGAAAGTGCGCGCGTATCGTCGGCGATACCATGGGTAAGTACCATCCGCACGGAGATTCTTCAATCTACGGTGCTTTGGTAAACATGGCGCAGGATTGGTCCACGCGTTATCCGCTGGTTGACGGACACGGAAACTTCGGTTCAGTGGACGGAGACGGCGCAGCTGCCATGCGTTACACAGAGGCAAGGCTTTCAAAGATCGCCATGGAAATGCTGGCCGATATCAATAAGAACACTGTTGATTTTGTTCCGAACTTTGACGAGACGGAAAAAGAGCCGGTTGTTCTTCCTTCAAGATATCCGAACCTGCTTGCAAACGGAACAAACGGTATTGCCGTAGGTATGGCAACAAACATCCCTCCTCATAATGTTGGAGAGCTGATAGATGCTGTCTGCAAGATCATTGATGATAAGGTAAATGACGGCGAGACCACAATTGACGATATCATGGAGATCGTCAAAGGGCCTGACTTCCCAACGGGAGCAACCATCCTGGGAAGAAAAGGCATTGAAGAGGCTTACCGTACAGGACGCGGAAAGATCAAGATCCGTGCCGTGACAGAAATAGAGCCTATGGAAAACGGCAAGCAGCGCATTGTTGTTACCGAGCTGCCGTATCTTGTAAACAAGGCAAAGCTGGTTGAGAAAATAGCTGAACTTGTTAAGAACAAACGCATTGACGGAATTACTGACCTGCGTGACGAAACAGATAAAACGGGAACCCGTGTTGTAATAGAGCTGCGCCGCGATGCAAATGCCAATATTATCCTGAATCAGCTTTACAAGCACACCCAGCTGCAGGACAGCTTCGGTGTTATTATGCTGGCCCTCATTAATAATGAGCCGAAGATCTTCAACATTCTTGAAATGCTCAAGTGCTATCTGAAGCATCAGGAGGATGTTGTTACAAGAAGAACAAAATATGACCTCAACAAAGCAGAAGAGAGAGCCCATATCCTGGCCGGACTGCTGATCGCGCTTGATAATATCGATGAGATAATCCAGATAATCAAAAACAGCGCAAATACCCAGGAAGCCAAGGAAAACCTGATGGAGCGCTTCGGACTTGACGATGTTCAGGCACAGGCCATTGTTGACATGAGGCTGAAAGCCCTCACAGGTCTGGAAAGAAAGAAACTTGAAGACGAGCAGGCCGAACTTCTTGCAAAGATCGCTTACTATAAGGAAATTCTGGGAGACGAGAAGAAACTCCTTGAAGTTATTAAAGAAGAAATCCTTGTAATGCGTGATAAATACGGCGATCCGAGAAGAACAAAGATTGGCATTGACGACGGCGATATTGAGGATGAAGACCTCATCCCTGATGACAATATCGTGATCACAATGACAAAGCTCGGATATGTTAAGAGAATGTCTATCGATACATTCCGCGCCCAGAACAGAGGCGGCAGGGGCATCAAGGGCATACAGACCCTGACCGATGATGTGACAGACCAGATGCTGATCACAAATAACCA
Organism: Lachnospiraceae bacterium; assembly: GCA_045640845.1. Classification (GTDB taxonomy): domain Bacteria; phylum Bacillota; class Clostridia; order Lachnospirales; family Lachnospiraceae; genus RGIG5612. The sequence continues at coordinate 577 of JAZUFV010000020.1, read as the reverse complement.
TAATACGCTGCTCTTCTTTACAAATACGGGACGTGTGTTCCAGATGAAGGTTTACCAGATTCCGGAGGCAAGCCGTACGGCAAGGGGAACAGCCATCATCAACCTGCTTCAGCTTCAGCCGGGCGAAAGTATTGCCACGGTAATGGCTGTTGAAAAGTTTGACGGTGCCAAGAACCTGATCATGGCCACAAAGAACGGCATGGTAAAGAAGACCGAGCTTTCAGCTTATGAGAACATCCGCTCGACCGGTATCATCGGCATTGGCATGAGAGAGGGCGATGAGCTTATTGAAGTAAAGCCGAGCGACGGAAACCGCGATGTGATCCTTATTTCAAAGAAGGGCCACGCCATCCGCTTTAATGAGGAGGAAGTAAGACCTACAGGCCGTTCATCAATGGGTGTTACAGGCATGAAGTTTGCCGATGATGACGAGCTGATCGCAATGATCATGGATATCCAGGGCGAATACATCCTCTTCGCAACCGAGAACGGAATGGGCAAGAGGACCAGGGTTGATGAGTTCTCCAACCAGCACCGCGGAGGCCAGGGCGTTCTCTGCTACAGGATAATGGAAAAG
>JAZUFV010000019.1:0-2151 GCA_045640845.1 Lachnospiraceae bacterium | reverse complement strand
CCCGTCTGATTCCGGAGCCTGCTCTGCTTCCGTGGTCTCCGGTTCCGGAAGATCCGGATTTTCATTTACCGTATATTCAGCTCCCAGTGCCGGACCTATCTGATCGTACTTGGCAATGCTTGAGCCTGCATTCCATGTGATAAATCCGCCCGAAAGGCCGGCATCGTAAAGTGCCCAGACCTGTTCCGAGATTTTATCTGCGTCATAGACAACCGTCGGATTCCAGAACGGTGTGTTATACGCTGTGATCCATGTGCGGTCAGCTGCCGGAGTAGGAATCTCGTTTCTTCTCATGTATGTCTTCAGAGCCCATGAATGCATTATGTCATATGGATATGTCCATGTATCTGTTGCCTGTCCCCAGTGGTCTGTGTAAGGCATTGAGCTTATTGCGTCAACAACATTGCTTATTGCCGGATAGTACTGGCCGTACGCAGTAACGTATTCGCCGGATGATTCGCCGAATACATCTACAGAAAGGTATGCTCCCTCTTTATGGATCTCATCAGCTGCATACATCAGGAAGTTCTGGATTGCCTGACCTTTTTCCTCGTAATAATAATCTTTGAAATCGGCCCCGTTTTCGCTCATGTCATAGGCAGACTCAGGGAAACGGACATAGTCAAGCTGTATCTCGTTAAAGCCAAAGTTTCTCACGCCCTCAAGTGCCAGTTCAACATTGTAGCGCCACACATCTCTTGAAAATGCCGACGGCCAGTAGCCGTCATTGATGCAGTTTTCAGGATGATCCACAACGTAGTCATCATCATTGAAAACAACTATCCGTCCGATAACATAAATGCCGGCATCTTTGAGCTTCTTTATCTGTTCGCCGTAGAATTCCTGCTCATTGTAATAATAGTTATTTGCGGTAGGGTTATAGATTTCGGCAGCATCAGAATGGTATGCCAGGCGTCCGTCCTTAATATCAACCACCATGGCATTTACGCCATATGCTTTTGCAATATCAATATAGCTTTCAACACCATCCACTGCCGCGCAGTTAAGATAGATTGCCCTTGCTTCCTTACAGAAAGGATTATCCGCAAATTCAGGTTTTTCCTTTGGATAGTAGTCAAGATTTGCCGGCAGTCCGCCGTAAAGATCGTATTTGAAATCTCTGTCCTTGTGGATATCGTAGATCCCGTCCACATTGTAATTTTCGAGGGCTTCTTCTTCGGTATCGGCAAGATATTTTGCATAAACCCAGCCCTCATGTGTTTCCTCATCCGCGGTGAATGAAACCCGGTACATGTTGATGCTGCCGTCTGCAGCCATTTCATCAAAACCCTTTATTTCAAGTCTGCTGCCCTTTTTTGCAAGCGCATAATCGGCAAGGGCTGAATCTTCGCAGTTTGCGTATACGTTTACAGGTGTCTGTACATATTTTTCTTTTTCGCGCACGATATCATCCGGGTTATCCGAAAGCTGATCCTGAACCACAAAACAGGAAGCGCCGTTATAATAAACAGGAGCATAAACCACTCCGTCAAAAGTCTTCGCACCGGCCTGTTCGCTTTCGTAATACTCAACAACAGAGCCTCTTGCCGCCTCATTGAACGGTGCCATCACTTCATATGTCTCGGTTTCAGGCTCTTTGGTCTCACCCGTTTCCTCCTCATCCGCCTCAATTATTCTTGTTTCGGTTTTCAGCTGATACAGTGAAACCTTTGGCTGGGTTGAGGCCAGATAGCAGGTAATAAGTGCCTCGGTCTCAGTCTCTTTTTCGGCTTTAGTTGCCTTTGTGACGATTTCTATATCTCCCTGCTTTGAGCAGCCTGCAAGAAAAGTCAAGCAGATGATCAGACATATTAAAAGTTTAGCAAATTTTTTCATAACGCCATTCTCCCCATGCGCCAATGATAATTCCCCGCCCTGCGTCATCTATAAAGCCTGTGAATCAGGGCATAATTAAACAATTTATTATAACATCACAAATACATTTGAACAAACGATTTAATATGAAATAATTCTCCATTCATTACATCTCTCGCGTGTCACAAGGGCAGTTCTCACGACACGTTTTGTCAACTAATATTTATTTCAACCATCCACTATTTATCAAAATTCACAGGATTTCTGAAAAGTTTCCCGTATTCTCTAACATTGACAGGCTCTATGTAAGAGAGCTGCTCTAACATCATGGGTACT
>JAZUFV010000018.1:0-17572 GCA_045640845.1 Lachnospiraceae bacterium | reverse complement strand
CTCAAAGGCTTCCGATGCTCTGTCATCTCCGGATCATCCTGTTTTGCTGCCTCTGTTCCTATCATATCATAGAGGGAGCCCGGATATTCAGATAACTGATCACTCGGGTTAATTTTCGTCTGATTATTTATGGTTGAACTCCGTAATCAGATCATATACTCATGAGCTTATACTGAAAAGTTTTATCTTGGTCGTTTTCGAGGAACCGGACTTCTATGAGGAAGTGCAGGTTTATATTTCCGTTCGGGAACAACATGAGCCGGGCCATCAGAGCCATCACCAACACAGTCAGTTTCCATGTCACTTGCTATATCCTCCATGTCCGGCACTCCGCCTGCGGCCAAATCAAGCTCATCAAGGGTTACTTCTTTTTCGTTTCCTGTTAAATCTTTCATCAGTGCTTCCTCCTTAAATTATTCTATCAATGACTTAGATACAAGAATGTATTTTGGAATATCCAAAATGAACAACAAGGGTATATATTATACAATAAAAATACCGAGCAGTGTGTTGATATTTTCACATTGCCCGGTGTTTCTTTATCAGCCAGCCCGTTAACGGAAGTGCTCATTTTTCAGTATTACGGTTTTATGAACACTGCGCTATCTGCGGCAGCTTTCTTGATTTAACGATAATTATTGAACGGCCTTTATGGCTCTGCCTATAAGAATAAGCCAGAAGATGTAAGCCAGAATATTGGCGATCAGGTAAACAACTACTGAAACCAGGGCAACTATCAGGTTTGAAACAACCAGCGCTGTCCACAAGGTTAAAACAATATCTATAGTCAGGCTGATGAGGAAAAGAACGGTTGTGACCTTCATCAGTTTTGCATCCTTCTGAATTCCCTTTCTCTCATAGCAGTTTGAAATTCCCCTGATCACATAGATAGTTGAAACCGTGTCAAAGATTGTAATGACAATATTCGTTGAGTTTCCGCTGCCATCCTTGAATACAAACATATTGAGCAATGAAAGAAGGATCTGTCCGAGAACCATGGCAATGATCATTGTCCATGCAGCCTCAAAGCGCGGCTCTTCTTTGCCGGCTTTAACCAGACCGACGATTTCAAGGATTCCGCATATAATTGCAATAACCAGAGTGATCAGCGCGCCCACAAAGGCAACCGCTGTCGGATCACCAACGCTGATAAATGCCAGTGCGACCATGGCAATCAGCTGCAGGATCTCTGCTACGAAAAATATTCTTAAACCTTTTGATACATTTGGAAAACTCATACGATTTCCCCTCCCCTTTATTTTATATTGAAAAATTTATAAATCTCTTCTTTTGGTGCAGAAAGCGTTCCCTGGGCAAATCCGTCTCTTCCGCCTCCACGGCCGTTCAGCTTCTGGTTCATATCCTTTACCAGTCCGGATATGTCTGTACCGGTGTGAATTACAGCATAACGGTATTCATTACTGCCGGCAGAAGTTAAAGTAAACACCGCCGCCATTGCTCCTGTCTCATTTGCTGCGGCATCTGCAAGCTTCCTTCCCTGATCTGCATCAAGCTCATCACTGACGATCACGGCTTCCTTTCCTTTTTCAAGGCCTGCTGCCCAGCGTCTGAAGTAATCATCTTCAAGAGCTGCCATCCTTCCCTTTAGTGCAATATGATCGGCAATCTGCTTTTCCACTATCCCGGCAGTCTTTTCTTCCTTCGTGCTTAAAAGAACGGCAACCGCTTTATTCTGCGCATAGTTCATTGAAAGAAAATCAAGCGCCCTCTTTCCGCAATAGAGTTCCAGTCTTGTTCCTTCATGAAAATTCTTTGCGGATGTCAGTTTGACAAGTCCCACTTCTGCGCTGCTTGAAACATGTGTTCCGCAGCACGCGCACATATCTGCCCCCGGAAATGAAGTGATGCGCACCGGCCCTTCCAGTTCTTTTTTACTGCGGTACTCCAGTGTTTTCAGTTCATCGGCATCAGGCCACATCTGAACAAATGCGTGGTTCTCCCAGATATAACGGTTTGCCTTTTCTTCTATCAGAAGAGCATCTTCCATGCTGATTCTTGCGTCATAATCAATTGTTACAACATCCTCTCCCATATGGAATCCCACATTGCTGCAATTGAATGTGCTGCAAATGATACCGCTCACAATGTGTTCACCGGAATGCTGCTGCATATGATCAAAGCGGCGCTCCCAGTTGATGATGCCGCGTACCTTCTGTCCGATAGTAACCGGCCCTGAAAGTGTGTGCCATATGATGCCGTTTCTTTCATGGACATCGGTCACCTCAAGTTCTTTCCCGTTATCAAGTATCCACTTTCCGTTATCGGCTCCCTGGCCTCCGCCTTCAGGATAAAATGCTGTTTCAGTCAGCGCTGCCACCCAGTTTCCGTCAAGCATTCTGGTTTCGGCAACTTCGCTTTCAAACTCCCTGAGATACGGTTCTTCGTAATATAATTTTCTTGTTTCCATAAATACCTCTTTGTGCTATATTAAGCTCAAGTAATCAACTGGGGAGGATATAACCATGACAGTTAAAGAATTCTATGATTCTATCGGCGGAAATTATGAAGATGCCAAAGGCCGTCTCATTACCGATGAACGTATAAAAAAATTTGCTCTCCGTTTTCCTGCATCAACAGATTATCAGGAAATGATCGATGCCATAGCAGCCAACGATTATGAAACCGCTTTCCGCGCATCACATACGCTTAAAGGTGTCTGCCTTAACCTTGCTTTCGCAAAGCTTGCCGGTTCTTCCTCAATCCTTTGCGACCAGTACAGAAACGGTGCCCCTTCTCAGGATGTCACCCCTCTTCTGAATGAAGTGAAAGCAGATTACAAGGCTCTCATCTCCGCTCTTAAGGGGTTGGAGTGATCAGTCTTCTTTTTCTTTCACCTTGTGCTGGTACATTGCATCACTTGCACGCTTAACGGTGTCACTCACTGAATAATCCTGACTGGAATCGTACATTGCCATTCCTGCCGAGAAAGATGCCCTGCCTGATTTTGTATCAGGCAGTTTTCTTGCGAAGTCAACCTGCTTCTTCATACTGTTCATGAGAGGCAGTGCATTAGCATAATCGTGTCCCTGCAGAACGATTACAAACTCATCTCCTCCTATTCTGTATATTGAGCTGCTTGCAAATACCTGCTTTATGATCTCATAGCAGTTCTGTATGTAGCGATCACCTGAATCATGACCGAACCGGTCATTTTCAACCTTCAGATCATCAATGTCACACATAACTACCGCAAACTGCAGCTTAGGATCGGCAACCATCTTTTCTGTAAGCTCGGCAACCTTGTCAGTATATGCGGTTATGTTCTTTGCACCCGTAAGACTGTCTGTATTGGCAACCTTGATAGTGGATTCCAGTTTCTGCTTGACCAGAGTTGAATGCTGCCTCAGGCATGCAATAAGGATCTTTGAAAGTTCAGGAATAACCAGCGGCTTGCCGGCACAGTCATCAGCACCTGCTTCAAGGATTTCCCTTACCTGGGCATCCGAGCCCTCAGCCGTGAGGCCGACTATCGGAGTATGAAGAGCTGTCTGGGCATCAAACTTGCGTATCTCCCTGGTTGTCTCGATTCCATCCATGTCCGGCATGACAATATCCATGAGGATGATATCAAATGTCGAGCTGTTTTTAACAATCTCAATTGCTTCCGGTCCGCTTGATGCAGATGTTACTATTGCACCCTCATCCTCAAGGATTTCCTGGTTGATTTCCCTTGTAAGATCACTGTCATCGACAAGAAGCACTTTAACACCGTCAAAAATTCTGCCGTTGTTCTCAGTCTTATCAATGTTTGTCTTAACCAGATGCTCCAGACGTTTCTGCTCATCTGCCAGCATGACAGCAGCCGTCTCGGCCTGTTTCAGCTCATATTCCTTGCTTATGTCATTAACAAATACATAGTAAATATCGCCGTAAACATTGCTGTGAACAGAATGACCGTAGCCGTCCAGCCAGCCTTCCGTTCCGTTATTTCTGCGCATCTTGAATTCGATGTGCCAGATATTTTCTTCGTTTTCGCCGATCTGCTTATTTAATTCTTCTTTTACACGGGCCCAGTCATCAGGATGGATCAGGCCTTCCACAATATTATGTGAAAGCATGCGGAACTCAGCATCAGTATCGCATGCATAGTATTTATAAATTCTCTTGTTGCAGTAAATAAGCTCATTGTCCCCGTCAGCTTTGCACATGAAGAAACCACCCGGAATACCTTCGACGATCCGGATGATCATTTTTGAGGTCTCACTTCCTCCCATGATTTCCTGGATAGGATTGACAACGGAAACTTCGCGGACAGACGCTTCAATATCTTCTTCAACCTGAGCTATGGTCCCACCTGCGGCATATGCAGCAAATTCTTCCTTGCAGCTTGCGAATACTTCCATCAGCTGCTCTGAATAGGTGCCGCACTGTCCTCCTGTTATCATGTTAAAGGCTTCCTCTGACGGAATTGCATCTTTATATACACGCTTGGTTGTGAGGGCATCATACACATCCGCAACTGAAACGATCTCTGCTGAAATCCGAATTTCATTTCCCTTAAGGCCTTGAGGATAACCTTTTCCGTCCCATTTTTCATGGTGACAATAAGCAATATCGCTTACAACTTCAGCATATTCCTCGCTCCACTTGTCTCTCATCTTTTCAAGAAGATCACGGCCTTTTTCGCAGTGGCTCTTCATAACGTCAAACTCTTCCGGGGTCAGTCTGCCCGGCTTGAGAAGAATTGCGTCCGGAATTGAAATCTTTCCCACATCATGGAGCGGAGAAGCCGAAATGATAAGATTTACCGTATGGTCCGTAAGGTTATATTCAGGCAGTTCCGTCTGAACCCGTTTTGCCAGAATGCTTGTGAATGCCTTAACTCTCTGGATGTGTGTCCCGCTCTCGCCGTCGCGGCCTTCAACAACTTCACCCAAAAGGTCAATCACATCATTGCTCAGCTTGCGCAGCGCCTCATTTCTTTCCCGAAGCTCAGATGTTCTCACTTCAAGCACAGTATTGGCTTCTTCCCTCGCTGCTTCAAGTTCATCACGGCTTTCCAGGATCATCCTGTTCTGTTCGCTGATGCGTTCCATCTGGCGTTTTAGTTTTCTGCTGTAAACAAACTGGAAAATAAAAACGATTATAAGCGCCAGGATAAGCGCACCCACTGCAAACATCCAGATCAAATTGTTGTTTGCTGACGGCTCTGTTCCCCCGTCAGCAAATACAGTGACCGGAACCGGTAAAATGAGCATTATAAGTGCTGTTAAAAAAGCAGCAATCCGTTTAGCTTTCATATTCAGTCTCCAGAATATTAATATACAGAATAGATTATAACAGAAACGGCGAAAAGTAACACAGGAATCCGGTTTTATTTCGGGAATTCTTCCTCAGGCGTCGGCGGATATACAGTTTCATCCCAGTCGTACCAGGCGAAATCCCTGTCTTTATATTTATTATAAAAGTCCTTCAGCCAGGCGTCTGTCACCATGCATACCGCATACTCTTTCGGAATCCAGTCTCTTTCCATGGAATCAAAATGATACCAGTTCTTTCCGTCCAGGCTGACCAGCTCCCAATGATGAACATTATGGATATCCGCCCTGTTCTGAATATGCATGACTCCATATCCCATTCTTTCAAGCAGAAGCTTTGAAAGTGCAAAGGAGCAGCGGCAGTCGCCCACGCGGTTTTTATTGTAGTACCAGGCATTTTCCAGATAATCTTCTATATCGCCGTAGTTTACATTTATATACCCGATATCCACCACATAGTCATAAACGGCCCTGATCTTTTCATAGTCGCTCATTCCTTCTGTAATTATGACGGCCAGTATCTCATCCGCCATGGCATCTGCCTGTTCCTTTGTGATGGCATCGCGGGTGACTATCTCAACTACGGCTTCTTTTGAGCATGTATTTCCGGAAGCGTCCGAGGCGGTATAGATGACGGTATATTTTCCCGGTTTTGTAATATCCACACCCGATGCATCCACCGTAAGTGACGGGTTCTCATCCTCATCGTCTGTCACGGTAATGCCGGCTTTATATGCTATCGCATCGCCTTCCCTTGAAGTAATGTTATGAATGCCTTCTATTACAGGCGCTGTCTTGTCCGGCGGTGCGGTTTCTTCAGTGGTTATGAAATTTTCAACAGTCACTTCCTCCCCATCTGATTCAGTGGCGATTTCTATCACTCCGGTTTCCCCCTCTGTATCTTCCTTTTTGTTCAGCAAAAGAAGCATCAGAAAGATGCCCGCACTGATTATCAAGACTATAAAAAAGAATTTTTTCATAACTTTGAAATTATAGCACAGACCGGCCTCAAAAGGTCACATAAGGTACCCTTCTTTTTTCACAATCTGCTATAATAAAATTATTCTGAACAGAGGTGAAAAAATGAGGTTTGTAATCCAGAGAGTAAGCGAAGCATCAGTCACGATTGAGGGAAATATATGCGGAAGCATAGGCCGGGGCTTTATGGTGCTTATAGGTGTGAGCAGTGATGATACGAAAGATAATGCCGACAGGCTTATCAGAAAAATGCTGGGACTCAGGATCTTTGAGGACAGTGAGGGAAAAACCAATCTCTCTCTTGACAGCGTCGGCGGCGGACTCCTTCTGGTTTCGCAGTTTACCCTCTATGCGGACTGCCGAAAGGGAAACAGGCCAAGCTTCATAAACGCAGGTGCGCCGGAACATGCGGAGGCTCTTTATGATTACATAGTTTCCGAATGCCGCAGACAGAAGCCGGAAATGCGTATTGAAACCGGCAGCTTTGGGGCCGATATGAAGGTTCACATTGAAAATGACGGACCATTCACCATAATTCTTGATTCAACGGAGATCTGATCAGCAGCCATGACTAAACCAGAACTTAAAAGAATACATATCGTATATTTCAGTCCCTGCGGTTCAACCAGGGAAACTGCGTGTTTTATAGGGAATGCCCTTTCAGGGCTGTTGGGGCTTCCTGTCATGGAAAGCTCATACACTTTTTCTGACGAAAGATCATCCTCTTTCAGTTTTTGCGAAGATGAACTGCTTATCTGGGCAAGCCCGGTCTACGCAGGAAGACTTCCGAATAAAACTGTTGATTTTGTAAAGAGTGCTCTTAACGGAAACGGCACGCTTTCAATTCCTGTGGTGTTATACGGAAACAGAAATTTTGACAATGCCCTTTCAGAACTTACAGGCATTATGAAAGATAATGGCTGTATACCTTTTGCAGCCGCGGCCATTCCCGCCCGTCATGTTTTTTCAAAGTCACTGAATGCAGGAAGACCGGATGCAGCGGACTTTGCTGTTCTGAATGAATTCTGTGAAAAAGCAGCCCTTGCGCTGGATGCATCTGATCTGTATGCAAAAAACCTGATTGTCCCGGGCGAGGAACATCCTGAAAAGTATTATGTTCCGAAAAAAGAAAACGGTGAACCTGCCGTTTTTCTGAAGGCCGTTCCAAAGCTCAATAATTCTAAATGTATCTTCTGCGGAAAATGTTCCGTTAAATGTCCTATGGGCAGCATAGAGATGAAGAGTTCCGGCCCTTCATGGACCGGCATATGCATAAAATGCCAGGCCTGCGTGCGCTCATGTCCGGGCGGTGCACTCAGCTTTGATAATGAGGATTTCCTTTCCCACGTGCGCATGCTGGAACAGAGCTTTTCCGAACCTAAACCGATTCAATACTGGATATAAAAACCAAAAAAACAGCGGGCCGTATGCCCGCTGTTTTCATATCTGCTGTCAGCAGCTTATTTTTACAGAAATGCTTTTATCTTTCCCAAGATTCCTTCGCAGTCAAGACCGAACTCATGGATAAGTGCCTGAGCCGGGCCTGAATGTCCGTATGTATCATTAACACCAATACCCAGTGTTTTTGTAGGAGCCTCTGCTGCAAGAACTTCACTTACTGCACTGTAAAGACCACCGATCAGTGAATGCTCTTCAACAGTAACTACCTTTCCTGTCTTCTTTGCGCTTTCAACGATAATATCCTTGTCAATAGGCTTAATTGTATGGATATTGATAACCTCAGCCTCAATACCTTCCTCAGCCAGTTTTTCTGCTGCCTTCAGTGATTCGTAAACTTCAAGTCCTGTTGCAATGATGGTAAGGTCTTTTCCTTCACGAAGGAGCACACCTTTTCCTATCTCAAACTTGTAATCGTCACCGTAAATAACAGGAATCGGAAGTCGGCCTACCCTGATATAGCAAGGGTCCTTTATCTCATATGCAGCCTTAACTGCAGCTTTTGCTTCCACATCATCGGCAGGATTGATAACTACCATTCCCGGAATTGTTCTCATCAGGGCCAGATCTTCATTACACTGGTGGGTAGCTCCGTCTTCACCAACAGAAATGCCTGCATGTGAAGCAACAATCTTAACATTAAGATGAGGGTATCCAACGGAATTTCTTATCTGCTCATAAGCTCTGCCTGTTGCGAACATGGCAAACGTTGAAGCGAAAGGAACCTTTCCGCAGGTTGAAAGTCCTGCTGCAATTCCGATCATATTGCCTTCGGCAATGCCGCAGTCAAAGAATCTCTCAGGAAAAACCTTTTTAAAATTACCGGTCTTGGTGGCACCTGCCAGATCCGCATCCAGAACCACCAGGTCATCATGCTCTTTTCCCAGTTCAGCGAGAGCATTACCATAACTATCTCTTGTAGCAACTTTCTTTTCGCCTGATAAATCTATCTTCATTGTTTATCTCACTTTCTTTTCACACTGATTATAATGACTCACCGATCTTTTCAAGATCTGCCATAGCAAGCTTAAACTCCTCATCACTCGGAGCCTTTCCATGCCAGCCAACATTGTTTTCCATGAAGGAAACCCCTTTGCCCTTTGCTGTCTTTGCAATTATTGCTGTAGGAACACCCTTTGTTGCCTTAGCTTCTTCAAAAGCCGCCCTGATCTCAGCAAAGTTATGGCCGTCTATGCAGATTACATGGAAATTAAAAGCTTTCAGCTTCTCATCCATAGGATAAGGTGAATTGACCTCCTCAATGGTTCCGTCAATCTGAAGATCGTTGTTATCGATAATGACTGTGAGATTATCAAGTTTCTTTGCTCCCGCAAACATGAAAGCCTCCCATACCTGGCCTTCCTGAATCTCTCCGTCTCCGAGAAGAGCATATACTCTGTAATCTTTCTTATCCAGTTTTCCGGCCAGAGCCATGCCGACTGCTGCAGAAATTCCCTGTCCCAGAGAACCGGTTGACATATCAACACCCGTTGTGTGTTTCATGTCCGGATGGCCCTGAAGGTATGAATCAATCCCTCTGAGTGTAAGAAGGTCTTCTTTCGGGATGAAGCCTTTTTCTGCAAGGGTACTGTAAAGAACAGGTGCTGCATGTCCCTTTGAAAGTACAAACCTGTCTCTGTCAGGATTCTTCGGATCTTTAGGGTCAACGTTCATCTCTTCGAAGTAAAGATATGTAACGATATCAGCTGCACTTAAGGATCCACCCGGATGACCGCTGTTGGCAGCTTTTATCGAAGTGATGATATCTTTTCTGATTTCGTTTGCCTGTTTTTTTAATTGTAATTCGTCCATTTCTGCTCCTATTGTTTAATGCCAAATTTCCAACTGTTACCTGATTGAATTATATTTTTGCCCTTTAGCTATGTCAAATTACCAAAGTGCATAATATTTATACTATTTTATGCGGTTTTCAGGTTAATAAGTACCAATCCGCCGAGACATACTGCTATGCCCGTGATCTTATTCCATGTAATGGCTTCCGCGTAAAGCCTTTTTCCGACCAATATAAGTATGATCGCAAGCACTGCTGCCTGAACTATCTGAGCCTCACTGACCGGCCATCCTGCCTTATATGCATAAATATATCCGACTTCCAGACCTACTATGGCAATACCCAGAACAAACGGTGCCCAGTTGAGCTGTTTATACTCACCTATCAGGTTTCCTCCCTTATTAAGCACAAAGTAAAGAACAAGTGATATCACCGCTCCCACCACATAGGTGACTGTAAGTGAAGCCAGCGGATTCATTCCGCCGGGAACGGATTTCGCACATATATTATAAAAAACATTTGATAAAACCACCAGTGCCAGCGGCCAGACATAATTAAACATAAATAAATCCTCCTCTTTTTATGATTTTATCATAGAGAATACTTTTCTTCTATAATGTGATATCCTTTTAAATAAGAAGGCAAGGAGGTTTTGCTATGTATATCGGTATTGACCTGGGAACATCATCTGTAAAGCTGTTGCTCATGGATAAAGGCGGGAAGATTCTGAAAACCGCCTCAAGAAAATATCCGCTTTTCTTTCCGCATCCGGGCTGGAGCGAGCAAAATCCCGAAGACTGGATGGCCGGCATTGAAGATGCTCTTTCAGAGCTGATGAAGGATTTTGCCCCCGACTGCATTTCTGCAATTGGTGTCAGTGGGCAGATGCATGGTCTTGTTGCGGTTGATCGTGACGGTAATGTTATCCGTCCGGCGATTCTCTGGAATGACGGCAGAACTTCCGCGGAGACTGACTGGCTGAATATTGACATCGGAAAAGATATTCTCAGCAGCTGCACCGGTAATATTGCATTCGCAGGTTTCACCGCTCCGAAGCTGCTCTGGATGAAAAATAATGAACCGGCTCTTTTTTCACAAATCCATAAAATCCTTCTTCCGAAGGACTATGTTGTTTACCGCCTGACAGGCCTTTTCTGTACTGATGTTTCTGATGCTTCCGGCACGCTCCTTTACGATGTGAAGAACAGGTGCTGGTCCTCAAAGATGCTTGATATCTGTGGCATTAAACCTGAACAGATGCCGAAAGTATTTGAAAGTTACGAATCTGTCGGGCATCTCAGTGATTCAGCTGCCCGCAGACTGAGGCTGAACCCTCAGACAGTTGTTGCAGCCGGTGCTGCCGATAATGCTGCAGCAGCTCTGGGCACCGGAACAGTAGGCGATGGGAAATGTAATATTTCACTGGGAACCTCCGGCACAATACTTATTTCAAGCAGCAGCTTTCAGGCAGACCGCTTTAACGCCCTCCACTCATTCGCCCATTCTGACGGAACATATTATCTCATGGGGTGCATGCTGAGTGCCGCTGCCTGTGACAAGTGGTGGGAGAAAGATATAATCGAAGCCGACAGTTTTTATGCAGAGCAATCCAGAATTTCAGAGGACAGGCTGGGCCATAATAATGTTTTCTTCCTGCCTTATCTTATGGGCGAGCGAAGCCCGATCAATGACACAAATGCTCGAGCAACGTTCATCGGAATGACCATGGATACTACCAGAGCTGACCTGACCCAGGCGGTACTTGAAGGTGTTGCATTCGGCATCCGTGATAATCTTGAAGTTGCCGGATCCCTCGGAATGCACATTTCCGAAAGCACCATCTGCGGCGGTGGTGCATCAAGCGCGCTTTGGAAAAAGATCATTGCAAACGTCCTTGGCATCACACTAAAAACCATTGACACAGAAGAAGGCCCGGGATTCGGTGCAGCTATGCTTGCCGCTGCTGCATGCGGAGATTACCCTGATATAAGGACCTGCATTGACACATGCGTCACCTCTCATATCGATACTGTTCCTGACCCGGTACTCGCCAAACGGTACGAAGAACGATACCGTAAATACCGCTTATTGTATCCGGCACTTAAGGATTATTTTTCCAAGCAGTAAGTTTTTCTTCTGCAGATATGTTACTTCACACATCCCTTTAATCTTAACTGCTGCATCGCTGCCCGTTATCCGGCCCGGCATCAGCGAGGTTTCAGGCGGCGAGGCATAAAAACTAATATGTTGACCCCAAAAACTAATATTATGACCATTGGTTTGTATATGCCATCATGCTAACATAATAGTGGGGGAAGATATCTGTGAAGACTGAAAATTTTACCGAAGGCCCAATTCTTTCAAAACTTATTAAATTCATGATTCCTATTATCGCCGCATTGCTTCTGCAAGCTTTATATAATGCGGTCGATATTTTTATCATAGGCAATTTTGCCCCGGAAAGCATGGCCGGAGTTTCAAACGGAGCCCAGATAGTTGCGTTTATGACTTTTATGGTCTCCGGAATGACAACAGCTGTCACCGTTATACTGGGAAAGCTTGTAGGTGAAAACAAGCGCGATCAGGCCGGTGATGCTGTGGGCAATGCCATTATCTTTTTTCTCTTTATTGCTGCCATCATCACCTCTTATCTGGTGATCTTCCCTGAGATCCATTTCCGGGTGGTACATCTGTCCACAGACGCCGTCAGTGAGGGCGTGGCTTATATGCGTATATGCGGCGCTGGCTACATCTTTGTTATCTCATATAACCTGCTGAGCAGCATCTTCCGCGGAATAGGTGACTCCAAAACTCCTTTGCTCACGGTAGGCATAGCCTGCTTCATCAATATCTGCGGCGATCTTCTGCTGGTCGGAGTTTTCAAAATGGCTGCCGCAGGTGCTGCCATCTCCACAATATTTGCGCAGGCTATGAGCGTTCTTCTTTCCCTTATCATTACCAAAAAAAGAGGCATGCCTTTTGAATTTTCAAAGAAAAATCTCAGGCCTCAGTGGAAAATTATAAAACATATCGCTGCACTGGGTCTTCCGCTGGCGGCTAATGAATTTGTGCTGGGATTCTCATTCATTCTCCTCAGCTCCATCATCAACAAGCTTGGCATGGTCGCTTCTGCGGCGCTCGGCGTAACCATCAGGGTTGCCGATTTCGTCATTGTCATTACAGGTGCCACCTCGCAGGCCCTGGCTGCATTCGTTGCCCAGAACCTTGGAGCGCGCCAATATAACAGAGCCCGCCGGGCTCTGTTTTACGGCCTTCTGGTTGCCTTTGCCGTTACCATTGTAGTTTTCTGTGTTGGTTTCTTCCGCGGAGAGATCCTTACCGGCATATTCACGCAGGATCAGGCCGTTGTGGCCGCATCGGCATCTTATCTTAAAACATATATGATAGATTCGCTCTTTGCCTGCGTGGTTTTCAGCATGTGCGGCTATCTTAACGGATGCGGCAAAACAAAGATCACCCTCATCCAGTGTATGGTAGGCGTAGCGGCAAAGATCCCTGCTGCCCTTATTCTCGGCAGTCTGCCAAATACCACCATGTTCATTATAGGTCTGGCGACACCAACAGCTACTATCGTTGAATTGCTGTTCCTGATAGTTTATCTGATAATCCGCAGGAATCATATCAGGTCCCTGTTTGACGCGCCTGTTTCTGAAGGAATCAGCTGAAACGTATCACCTGCTCATCAGCATCCACTTTTGCATGCACACCAAACGGGATGATGCATCTCGGGGTGGCGTGTCCGATATTTATGTTGGCCAGAACAGGAAGTTCCGGATTGTTGATCACTTCTTTGATGATTTCTTTGTACTCTTCAAAATATTTTTCATCCATCGGTTTTCCGCATAATACTCCGGATATAACATCGAAAATTCCCGTTTCTTTAAGCTTCATCAGCATCTTTCTGTAACGGTCCGGCGCGGGCTGCTCCTCACTTGTTTCCAGAAGAAGTATTTTCCCTTTCCAGTCATCCATGTCCGGAAAGAGGCTGTATTTTTCACAAAGAGCTGTTGTATCGGAATACCTTGTGTTATCGAATATATCGAAAATAGAGTCCAGACAGCCTCCCAGTATTTCTCCTTCAAATGTGCTTTTTCCCTGAATAAGCTGAAAGCCCTCATTCTCATGCCGTGTCCTGAAAGTTCCCACGGCAGCTTCAGACCAGTCGGTTCTTTCTTCACACCAGTATTTACTTGGTCTTATCTCTTTTATTTTTCCTTCGGTCACAAGTTCCCTGAAAAACTCATATGAATAAGACAGCATTTCCGGTTCCATTTCGCATACATCAGGCAAAAATGCCTGTCCGTAAAATGTATTCAGTCCTGCCTTATGGAGCATCAGATGATTGAAAGTGGTATCGGAAAACCCCAGGAATATCTTGTTCTTTACGGCATTCTTCAGCTCGTCGTTCTCAAACAGATAAGGAAGAAGACGGTATGTATCATCTCCGCCGATGGCACAGAGTATCATATCTATTGAATCGTCGGAAAAAGCTGCCAGCAGGTCTGCTGCCCTGTCTTCGGGATGATTTTTCACATATTCAAGACCGTTCAGTGCATGAGGCATAAATTCAACCTCTATCCCCATGTCATTCAGTCTTTTTGTTCCGATCTTAATTTCATGCTGCATGAAATCTTCGCCCAGAACTCCTCTTGATAAGCTTACAACAGCGATTTTTTTAACCATTTTCTCCTCCGTAAATTATCCTATTTAAGGTATGCAAACAAAGCCGGCACGCATATAATAAGAGTACTACAAAGAACGGTATTAATAAAAATGATTTTTTTGATTCTTGCAATTATATGCAGCACGCTGGTTTCCGTTTTCATGAGAATCAGCCAGGATAAAAGAAAAAGCGACATAGGAATGTTTATATTCAACTATGTCGTCTGCATAATACTTGGTGTCATTTTCACTCCCGGGGAAAGCTATTCCTTTGAAGACCCCGGTATGCCTTTCACAATAGGCCTTGGCATTGCGGGCGGAATATTATTTCTGGCTTCTTTCGTGTTCTTTCAGCAGGGCATAAAAAAGAACGGCCTTGTTCCCGCGTCCATCTTTATGAAGCTGGGTGTCATCATCCCGGTGCTCATATCTATAATTATTTTCGGTGAATCTCCGAAGATACTGCAGATTATAGGAATAGTCCTGTCGATAGCCGCAATCATCGTCTTTAATTTTGATAAAACTGCTATGGGGACAAAATGGAAAATAGGTTCGCTCATCCTGCTTCTTGTCATCAGCGGTCTGGCAGAATCCATGATCAACATACATGATAAGGCCGGCACCCGCAGTCTGAACGACCTTTTCCTGCTGCTGGTATTCTTCTTTGCAGCGATATGTTCCGTGATCCTCTTTTTTATCAGGAAAGAGAAGATGGGGCCGTGGGATATCCTGTTCGGAGCGGCTGTGGGTATTCCGAATTATTTTTCATCCAGGTTTCTCATGCTGGCTCTAAAGAGTGTGCCGGCAGTGGCGGCATACCCTGTTAACAGCGTATCGACCATCGTTCTGATAAGCCTCGTCGGGATCATTGTATTTAAGGAAACCATATCAAAGCAGAAGATCGTCGGCCTGATACTCGTAATTGCCGCAGTTGCCCTCCTGGCTTAACTGCCGGAGAGGAATTCCCCCTCCAGAATGGCATCCGCTATTGTTTTTCCGACCATGAAATTGTTATGCATTGAAACGGTAAATAATTCTTCCACTTCTTTACCGCTTTCCGGCATCTGGCTGTCAATTTCCGCCTCATAGTCCCAAAGGGATTCCGGAGTTGCGCCCTCCATGAACACATCCATATTCACGACATCGCGGATGATGATGAGACGGTCAAGCATATCAAATCTTTCCGCCACTCCTGCAATTGCGGAATCTTCCATTTCTGTCGATGCATACGGATCCTCACAGTCATAAATCGTTGTAACAAGCACCGCATCGTTATGTCCCGTCATCCCTTTCCAGTAAGAATCGGAAGTTACAGAGGAACCTCTTACCACCTTCGGCTTTCTCATGGCCCATTCTGCCCGGTCAAATGCGCGTGCCATATATTCTTCTGTGGTTGTTTCCACAGTCACATTCTTTGTTAATTCATAAACCTTATCCATCAGTTCCGGGTTCAGTTTATAACATCCGCTGTCTGCATATTCTGCGTCAAAAAACCAGGTTGTCTCGGATTTTTTATTTTCCATTTCATCGCGGGCAGCTCTGTGTCCCAGGTCGTAATCGCAGACCGCAGTAATGATATTTACATCGCCCATAACGCTGTACCCGTACGCGCCGCCGCAGCAGCCGACATCCAGAATATAGCATTCGGAGAAGTCGAAGCGCTCATCGTTCAGGACTGCACAGAGAGTTGCGGAGGCGTTAACCTTTCCGTATCCCGCAAGTACCATGGCAACCCTGTCTTTATAAAAAAGTTTCTGGCCTTCCTTCAGGCCCTTTACCTCAAAAGCTTCCCCGTCCTTAAGATACTCTGAGTAATAAAACTGAGCCTCTCCCGGTGTGTCTTCCGTCATTTCGCCGATTTCAAACTTCGGAATGATCAGCAGTTTTACCTTTTTTGCCGCTTCATCCTTCTTGCATCCTGCAAGAAGGAACATGCAGGATGCAAGCAATACAGCGGATAAAAAGATACTTATGATTTTCCGTGTGCAATAATTAATTTTCAGTTGGCAATTCATAATTATTTATCCAATCAGCTTTTTTCATTTCTTTCCGTCATGTTTTTTTCTTAAAACAAGAACTGCCGTTATCAACGCTGCTGCCAGCGCAAGGATCACAATATAAAGACCGGTCATGGACTGATCTCCGGTATCCGGCTCGTCCGGATTTGTGGTAGGAACCGGTTCCGCAGTTGATTCCGGCTCTGAGGTTGACTCCGGCTCTGAAGTTGATTCAGGTTCCGTCTCAGGCTCTGTCTCCGGTTCCGTTTCCGGTTCAGGTTCCGGCAGCTTTATCCTTGTATATACAAGATGTCCCAGGGCTTCATCCCCGAAATATGTATCACCCCAGACGTAATAGTAATCATCAGTTACGCAGGCAATAGGTGAATACAGATCGGCGACAAAAGCATACTTATCAAAAGGAGTCACCTCTCCGTCCTGCGTCAGATAGAAGCAGTCATAACCTCTTCCGGTGTAATTATCTCCGTTGAATGCAGAGATCAGCAGGCCGTCCGGTGTCATTGCACCGGTAAATGTTGCAATGAAGCCTACCGGCTGCCCCAGTCCGCCCACGAGCGACAGGTCAAGCGGAATCGTTTCAATGCCTTCGGAAGTGAACTTTTCATCTTCTTCAGACCATGCCAGCCATTCGATAATAGAACCGACAATCACTGTCTGATTGCCATAGCTGCTCACCTGATTATTTGTCAGATAATCGTTTTCCGTTTCACCGGCGTCTGTTATGCTGCTTATCTTTATGCTTTCCTTTGAACTTTTTGCCTCTTCGGAATCAAAGTTCAGTTTGAAAATCGTAGTCGAAGAATTCTGCCGGTTATACTTCACCTTGACGGTTTCACCGGCCTCTTCCACTTCTTCCTCCGCTGCTTCCAGATAATAACCTCCGTAGTAAAAGATTCCTGCATCCGTTGCGAAGATTGAGCCGCCCATTGGAAGATCCACACCCGATATATCTGCCTTTGTCCAGACTTTGGTCTCCGGATTATAGAAGAATATCAGGTTTTCCATTTCCTTTTCACTGGTGAATGAGCTGCCGCCTCTGGTGAAGTTTTCCCTCGCCTTTGTGGTGTAGTTGGCGCAGACTGCAATAAGTCCGTCGTAAGTGCAAAGACCTGCTGAGTCATCATCCACTCCGTTATCATATTCCGCAGGCGCCGGCATATCCTCAAGCCGTTCCCACGCATCCTTTTCCGGGTCATAGCACCAGAACTGTTTATGTTCCGTCGGTTTGTTGAACTTCATGCTCGCTGTTTCCGGGATCACATAAAACCGTCCGTCAAGACCGGTTACTGTGGAAAAATGGCAGTCCTGCAGTTCTTCCGGCAGATCCACGGTTTTATCAAATACCTCTTTTCCGCCGTCACCTT
>JAZUFV010000017.1:0-8145 GCA_045640845.1 Lachnospiraceae bacterium | reverse complement strand
CTCTCTAACACTGCCACCTTCTATGTTAGAGAATCCCGGGAACAGGGGAGGAAAACAGCTCCGCATAACCACCGCTGCCGCAGGCATAGGCTGTGGGCATAGCACATGGCCATGAAAGCCTCCCCGTATTTACACGACCTCCAAAAAATGGTATATTTTTATTAGTTTCAATATGTCAGCCCGTCTTATGAAAAGGCCGGAATATATGAAATAACTATTTTCAATATTTGCTGCATTCGTGCTTTTTCTTTTTGTCTGCAGCTTAAGGAAGGAACGTTCCCATGAAAGACACATTAAAACTTTTAATGGAAAAGTTAACTCAAAACGAAGAATTAAAAAAAGAAATTGAGCAGAACCCGCCAAAAACTGTTGAAGAAATCAAAGCTTTATCCAAACGTCTCGGACTTGAGCTGGGCGATGATGACCTGGCAGAACTGGGAAAAGTATCTGAAGAAGATATCAACCAGATTGCCGGCGGAAACCTGATCACCAAGTGCGGAAAAGCAAAATTATACGATTAGTAAGCGCAGATATGCATTTCTCCGGTTGAACATTTCAGAAAAATGCGCTGGTTTATCAGCACCTGAAGAAAGGAAATTACTATGAATGAAACATTAAAATTTTTAATGGAAAGGTTAGCTCAGAACGAAGAATTAAAAAAAGAAGTTGAGCAGAACCCTCCGAAAACCATCGAAGAGATCAAAACTTTATCCAAACGTCTCGGACTTGAGCTGAGTGATGATGAACTGGCTGAGCTGGGAAAAGTATCTGAAGAAGATATCAACCAGATTGCCGGCGGAAGCCTTCTTGACAAATGCAGTCACTCCATGCCTTGACGACCAAAAAATTCCCGCGAAATGCAATTAAAAATTTCTTCTGCTGAATCTTTCAGAAAATATACCGATGCGGCAACTTTCGCCAGGATCCGGGAATATGAAACTGTCAGCGATATCTGGAAAAACAGTCTTTCCGAATATGACAATTTACCTGCCCTCAGCTGCGGCGAAACCAGCTGTTCCTATAAGGAACTGGAAGCCATGGCTGCAGGAATCAGGGCAAAAATCTGTGAAACAGTTCCGGAAGACCATACCCGGATAGCCATTCTTGCCGAAAACTCCATAGCTTTTGCAGCGGCTTTTCTTGCTGTGGTGACATCAGCGCACAGTGCGCTTATATTTCCGCAGGAAGCGGACGAAAAAGCCATAGCGCAGGCTTGCCGGAAATACCATATCAAGGCTCTGCTGCATTCCGATCTGCTGGCCGGGCCTGCTGCCTGTGCGACCGACATTCCAAAACTTGCCATTGAAAAAATCCCGGCAGGCATTTTTGATATACGCGATTGCAGAGGTGAGGATGAATGCGTCCTTCTGTTTACCAGCGGAACAACCGGAAGAAATAAAGCTGCCATCCTGAGTCACCGCGCGGTTTCCCAGGGGATAGTAAACGGATGCTACGGATATCCGGACGTTTTCTTCCAGAAATATCTGCTGATACTGCCACTTTCTCATGTATTTGGTCTTATACAAAACCTGATGACATGCCTTTATACCGGAAGCCACCTTTGTATCTGCCAAAACCGCACAGATCTGTTCCGTGATATTGCCGTTTTCCGCCCTACCATGATGGGCTGCGTTCCTGCCATAGTTGAACTGGGTCTGGAATTATCAAAGCAATTCGGCCGGAATATGTTCGGTCCTGAAATGAAGCTTATCGCCGTGGGAGGAGCTGCCCTTTCCCCGTATCTCATTGCCGAATGTGAAAAATACGGCATCAGCCTATGCACGGGCTACGGGCTCACAGAATCGGCATGCTCGATCACGCACACCCCGACAGGAGGTATCAGGCCTGCATCTGTCGGTCTTCCGTGCCCGCATCAGGAATTAAAGATCGTTGACGGAGAGCTTTGGTTCAGAGGCCGCAACATGATGGATGGTTATGCTGATGAAGACGAGGAGAGTCCTTTTGAGGACGGGTGGTTCCGCACAGGAGACCTTGCCCGTTTTGATGAGGACGGATACATTTATATTATCGGGCGGTGCAAAGATATCATCGTCCTTTCTAACGGAGAAAACATTTCTCCGGCAGAAATAGAAGCGCACTTTAATCTGCTGCCATGTGTTAAAAATTCGCAGGTCTTCGAAGACGTTACGGATTCGGGCGAACACATCCTCGCGCTGGAGGTTATTCCCCGCACCATCGCCTTAAGCGATATTCCTGAAGACGGGCAGAAAGATTATCTGATGGCCAGACTGGAGGAGGCCAATCACGCCCTTCCGTCTGACAGGCGGATGAACCGCATGATCATACGTGACAATGATTTTGAACAGTCTCCTGCTATGAAGATAATTCGGCGCAGGAGAAGCTGACACGGCTTTCCGTCAGGAGACGCCTCCGGGAATACCCGGAAAATATTTGGAGAAATAAACGTGAAACGTGACGATATCTGGGAAAAATTAAAAGAAATACTGCTTCAGGCAAAGGGCTCTGACTGCCCTCAGGACTTCTGTCTGACCGAAGAAACTGAACTGTCCAGCGGCCTCGGGCTTTCTTCGTATAAACTTCTCTATGCTGCCATCACGGTGGAAGAAACCTTTGGAATCCGGTTTGAAAAAGACAGCTACCGGAATTTTGCCCGTGCAGGCGAGCTGCTGGATTATATCGAAAAGAAACTGGAGAATCAGTGAATGGAAGTTTCGGAGTTTTCTCTTTGGGAGTACATGTTTTCAGAGGAAAAAATGAGGACCTCCCTTTCGGATTATTACATGAAAACTGTTCCGTCAGGCCAGGGAGAGGCTTTTGCCCTGCGGGATGGCGAACGTGTTGTCTCTTACGCGATCTTCAGGATAGTAAAAGACACCCGGGCTCTCCTGTATCTTTTCACAGATCCGGACCTCAGGCGCCGCGGCCACGCCTCTGCGCTGCTTCAGAACATCATCCAAAACAAAAAGGAACGCTTTTTAGTCAGCCTGAATGAAGGCCTTTCCTGCTATGATGCGCTTTGCGCATGTCTTGAAAAACTTGAGTTCCGGCAGGTTTTCACCGGGCAGATATTTCATTTAAAAGTGGATGAGACATTAAAAGATAAAATGGAAGCTCGCAAGCTGCCCGCCATGAAGAATCTTCTGCTCCGCGACCGCGGGGAATGCATTTCCCTGCGCGATCTCAGTCCTTTACTGCGCACGCAGCTGGAGGAATCAAAAACCAATGAATTCCAAAATTCCCTGAACCCGGCTCTCCTGCTTCGGGGCCGGCATAACATAGATGAAGACTTAAGCATGGTTATGCTGCGGGACGGCAAATTATGCTCTTATGCCCTGGTTTCAAGGCCATCTGAAGATATGGTCTGCGTTGAGGAAATTTCAGAAGCCGGCAGCGATATCGGTGCAGGCACTGTCATCGCACCGGTCTGCTGCGTGGGCGAAAAAATTCAGAACATCCCTGAGATCAGAAAAATCACGATGTGCATCCGTGATGATAACACTGAATCTAAAGAATTCTTTTTCTCTCTGCTTAAAGGAGAAGATATCCGGGCCGTAAAAACCGTATGTTATTGCAGGGAATCAGCTCTTCCGGAAGACCTGTAAAAATCCGCCAGCTTTTTGCTCCATCCGTCCCGGTAAAATGCGCAGGTATCTTTTTCTATTTCATACAGACTTCCGAATTCTGTCGCAGACCGGGCCCTGCATCCGCATCCGCATTCAGACAGATATTCACAATTTAGGCAGTCAGGATTATGCTGCGCCACGTCCTTTATCAGCACATTGACAAAACCCCGGCACGCCGGACTGCCAAGGCACTCTTCCAAAGTGTGTTCGGATATCTTAAGGGCCTCTGCTTCCAGAAAAGTTCCTGCGGTCAAAATGCACGGCAGGACTGCACCGTCATCCGCAATATAAAAAGACGTTCTCACAGTATTACAAAAACATCCCTGCCCATCGTCATGGCAGTAACGATGCTGAGAAAGTGCCCCGAAACTTTCAGGGTGACTGCCGTTTACAAGCGGGAAGCCGAATAATTCAACAGGGATATCTGCTTTTTCTTCAAGCAGAATTGAAAGATAATCCAGGGCAAGCTGATACATTTCATCAGAATCCAGCGTCCGGATCCCTTTTTCCTGCACAAAATCGCCCACCGGCTCAACTGCACCAATACTGAGCTTTTCAGCTCCTTTTTCCGCAGCAAGCTTCACGGTTTCGGCAAACGTATCCTGATTTCCTTTATGAACACTCATTGCCAGCCGGAAAGGGAAGCCTTTGGCTTTGCACCTGTCCATGGCAGCTGCTGCCATATTCTGTGCACCGGGAACTCCGCGCATCCAGTCATGGTGTCCCACGCCGTCAAAGCTTATCTGGATCTCAGGCCGCATCCCGTACTGCAAAAAAAGATCAAGCATATTATCATCCAGAAGAAATCCGTTGGTATAAAGCCTGGTTACCTTTATGCGGGCCTCCTGCATTGCTTTCAGCAGAACGGGAAGGTCCTTGCGCACAAGCGGCTCCCCTCCGGTCAGAGCCACTCTGTAAATGAAAGCGTCGGCAAGCTTTTGGATTATCTGCAGCATCTCTTCGGTCGAAAGATCTTTATGGCAATGCTGATGTTCTGTAATAAAGCAATGGCGGCAGGCGGCGTTGCACCTTCCCGTGACAGACCACTGGACTTTGTGCATCAAAGGTGCGGATGTTTCCTTATACGCCTGAAACTCCTGAATACGTTCTCCTTCCTTTGCTGTGCGTATCCATCCGCTCTGCAAAGCAAGATCCAGCACTTTTTTCACGCCGGGAAGGGACTCAAATAAACTGCAGTCAGTTTCACCGTCACACATCTGCAGCAGGTCCATGGTGCGGTCTTGAAGCGACATTCTGTCGTCGGAATCCATATTTACAAGGACTTTGATTTTGCCGCTGTCATAGCCGCGAAGTACATAATTTTCCGTTAAAATATATTTCATTAGCTTTTTCGCTGCCGGATTTTTGTTCGGAATATTTTACTGATGCTTCCTTTTGCCGTAAAACGCAGATCCAAGCAGCAGGCCTCCGCTTACAAACAGCAGTGCCAGCCAGAGAAACGGCTGATTGCTGTCACCGGTATTCGGGTCATCTGGATTGACCGGATCATCAGGGTTGTCCGGATCATCAGGATCATCCGGATCATCAGGGTCATCAGGATCATCCGGATTGTCAGGATCATCCGGGTCATCAGGATCGTCAGGGTCATCAGGGTCATCCGGATCGTCCGGGTCGTCAGGGTCATCCGGGTCATCAGGGTCATCAGGATCTGCGGCTTTCACAGTAAACCGTGCAGAAGCGCTTCCGTCTGTGGAGAGTATATCAATAACATGCTCCCCTTCACTCAGCGATTCCATGAAGGACGCTGTTAATGTGATATCCGTTGAACCTGCCTCGGCCGTATAGTCAGCAGCGTCAACAGGATTTCCGTCAACCTTTACGCCTGCAAATTTTGAAAATGGAGCATCTGATGTAAACAGCTGGCCGTTTTTGCTGCCCTTTATCCACTGAGCGCCCTCTCCGTAAACAATGATATACTCATCACTCTTTACATATCCACAATCTGAACAGGTATTCCCGTCAAAGCTGTGATCTTCATATTCTTCTTTGATCCCGCAGCGTGTGCAGATATGCTTATGCTGTGTGTCGTTATACTTTTCCCACTTTTCAGGATAGCTGTGACCTAATGCCGCAATAACCTCCTGCGCAAGTGTATCTCCATCGCAGCGCGAGCAATGGTATCCGGCGGTAAGTCCCGTGCTTTCGCATGTGGCATCAACAGCTTTATCTATGATGCGGTCATGGCCTAATTCAGTGATTTCCGCAACATTCTTAACTTCCGTACAATTTTTACAATGGATCGACTTGGAACCTTTTTCTGTACAGGTCGGGTCCTTGTCTATTGTATAATCAGTTTCCCAGGAATGCCCGTTAGCAGAGCCGGTGAAGGTCTCCGTCTTGCTGGCTTCGCCGCATTTGCAGCTCTTGTAATACACTGCCGGAGTTGTACATGTTGCCTTTGTTTTAAGATATTTCTCATCGTCAACTTCCCGGTCAAAAACATGATCTTCATACTCAGGTTCTGCATGGCAGAATATACAGCTGTGGGTATGCTGAGTTTCGTCATACGGCTCCCATGTTTCCGGATATTTATGATCATCCGGATCACCGTATGTAAAAGTTTCCGTACCGGCTTCGCCGCAATCGCAGCTTAAATAATATACAGCCGGGGATGAACAGGTTGCTGCTCTCTTAAGATATTTCTTATCCACAACCTCTTTATAAAACCAGTGCTCTGTCTGGTTTCGCCCACAGGCCGGACAATCTTCCTCTAATCGGCAGGAGTATACACCATTACATTTTTCACATACGTAATCGCAATTATCACATTCAGAATAATCATCCCAGTAATCCCAGCTGTGATCTTCCTGTTCTCGCCCGCAAGTATCACACTGGCCGTTCAGCCGGCATTTATCCAGATTTTTACAGTCTTCACAAACCAGGTGACAGTAATCGCATATTGAATTTTCCTGATTATATTCCCACCAATGATCTTCTTTCTCCCGTCCGCAGGTCGGACAATCTTTCTCTAACTGGCAGGCATATTTATCTTTGCAGTCAGGGCAGCAATACTCGCAGTCACTGCATTGGGAATAGGTATCCTCGTGGCTCCAGACATGCGCTTCCTTTTTTCGCCCGCAGGTCGGACAATCTTTTTCTAACTGGCAGGCATGTTTATCATTACAATCCGGGCAGCAATAATCGCAGTCATTGCATTGGGAATATGTATCTTCATAGTTCCAGTCATGAGCTTCCTGCTCACGCCCGCAGGCCGGACAATCTTTCTCTAACTGGCAGACATGTTTATCTTTACAAGCCGGGCAGTAATCGTCGCAGACGCTGCATTGGGAATAAGTGTCTTCATTGCTCCAGACATGAGCTTCCTGCTCACGCCCGCAGGTCGGACAATCTTTCTCTAACTGGCAGGCATATTTATCTTCGCAGTCAGAGCAGCAAATTTCACAGTCATTGCATTGGGAATATGTATCGTTGTGGAACCAATTATGCGTAGCCTGTTCGCGCCCGCAGGTCGGACAATCTTTCTCTAACTGACAGGCATACTTTTCATCACAATCAGGACAATGTTCTCCGCAGTCATTACATTGGGAATAGGTTTCTTCGTGGCTCCAATCATGATCTCCCTGTTCCCGCTCGCAGTTATCACACTTATTTTCCAATTCGCAATAATGTTTTCCACTGCACTCTTCGCAGACTTCGCCGCAGAGTTTACAGGTTGAACCGGTTTCGCCATACTCCCATTCATGAGCCCTGGCCGGACGGTCGCAATTGTCGCAATCCCCATCCAGCTGGCAAGCATACATATTGCTGCATGAAGAGCAGGTGTCACCGCATGTCATGCATACAGATTGGTCATTATCATTATGATCCTCATCACCATCATCATTATCGTAAGACCAGATATGATCATCCTGCTCCCTACCGCAGCCGGAACACCACCAGCCCTCTATTTGGCAGCCATATTTACTGCTGCACGCTTCACACTCATCTCCGCAGATCTCACAAACCGAACCGGTTTCGCCATACTCCCATTTATGATTTGACGACGGGCGGCTGCATTCCGGACAGGCTTCCTTCAATTGACAGCTATATATGTTATAGCAGGTTTCGCAGTGAATCCAGCAAATATAACACTCCGTCGCATCATCAAAATAACGCATATCGTGGTCTGTTTTCGGGCGTCCGCAGTCCGGGCAGTCCTCCTCCAGATAGCAGCTGTACACGCCTGCACACGTTCCGCATACATGATAGCAATTATCACATTCAGATACATCGTCATAATAGTCCCAGTCATACCCATGACAGTTAGGGCATTCATAAGCCGCCGCTAATGTCACTTCCGGCATAACTTCCGGCATAACTGATATGATCACAAAAGCTGTCAGGATAATACTTAAAATTCTCTTGGCTAAAATTCTCTTTTTCATTTTTCCCCTTTATTTCGCCTGCAGAACGGCGTTGAATGGATAAGATTCTGCTCTGACGCCTTTCGGCCGATTATTAAATTCAGTATATACTGTTTCAATATTCTTTTCCACGAAATCCCGGACTTTTCTGAAAT
>JAZUFV010000016.1:0-3090 GCA_045640845.1 Lachnospiraceae bacterium | reverse complement strand
CTTGTACGGAAATCTTTACCCGGTTCATTATGAAGAAAAATATCTTAATGATGAGACCATTCATGAACTCATTGATAAGATGGAGACAGTTATCATTCCTGAAGATGATTTTACCGCAATGGGAGCTGAGGCCGGCTGCGGCATAGTGGAAATAACTATGAAGGATGGCCGTGTTCTCAGGGAATTTCTTCTTAAGCCGGAGGGGATTAATTCAGGATGTGCCTGCCCTGAAATCGCTCCAAAGATGAAGGCAATGGTTGAAGAAAAACAGGAAATGATCGAAAACAGTTTTGGATATGATTTTGGGAACGTAAAAGAAGTGATTTTCAATGCCGAAAAATATTCCGGCCGCGAGATCATTGATGAAATCTGGAAGGCACTTGAAAGCAGATAATAAAAAATGGAGGAATAGATATGAAATATTTTGCAGAATTACCGGAAAGTCCTGAGTATGATGTAATCGTTGTCGGCGGAGGTACAGCCGGTGCTGTATGTGCAACGGCAGCTGCAAGGGCCGGAGCAAAGACCTTACTTCTTGAGCGCTCATGCGCACTTGGCGGAAACATGACGCAGGGTCTTGTTCAGAACCTTCACGGGTACAGACATCACGCAGGTTATGAAACAAAGGATCACACCTTTGACTGGTCAACTCCTCTCATGATTGATACAGGAATGGCAATTGAGGTGTTCAAGCGTCTCCAGGACAAGGGCGGAGCTGCGTTCGGAAAGGAACATTACGGAGATCCTTCTCTTCGTGAAATCGTTGATGAAGAAGTCATGGCAGATGTTCTGGACGACATGGTCAATGAAGCCGGAGTAACCGTTCTTTTTGATACCTATGCATTTGATGCGGTTACAGACGGAAACGGTGTCTGCCTTGGAGTAGTGGCAACAAATAAATCAGGCGCCCAGCTTCTTAGGGGAAAGGTTATTGTTGACTGCAGCGGTGATGCAGACATAGCCACAAGAGCCGGCGCTGATTTTGAAAAAGGAAATGAAGAAGGTCAGACTCACGGTGTGTGCTTAAGGTCTGAATTTGGTGGAATAGATATTTACAGATTCCTTGATTATCTGAAGAACAGACCGGAACAGACACCTGAAGACAAGCAGGCCGTTAAGGAAATGGAATGGGAGCTTGTTAATGGGGGACATCCGTCAGAAAAGACCCAGGCTTTTGAAAACGGAAAAGAGACCCGCCGTGAATTTGACATGCGCGGAAAACAGAATTCATGGGACAGAATGTACGAACTCATCGAGGAAGGGAAATTCCTGTCTCTCAGCAACACCGTAAATAAGGAATGGTGTGAGTATCTCAAGGATCATCCTTATCCTGAGACGCCTTACCAGCTTAATACAACCACCGAAAAACCATGCTATCCGAGACAGCCGATGATTGGATACTTTGGAATGGTCAGGGGCGGAAAGATACGTTATGACCAGAATATGCTGGGCGTATTTGAAAACTTTGTGGATTGTACTGATGGTGAAGCACTTTCAAAGACAATCGCCAATATGAGAAAGATTAACCAGTGCTATCTGAAATTCTTCAGGGAACGCATACCGGGGTTTGAGGATGCTTATATCCTTAAGACGGCGCCTCTTTATGGCGCACGCGAAAGCAGAAGAATAGTCGGTGAGTACAGACTGATTGCAGATGAAGCCATAAGAGGGTTCAAGCCTGAAGATACGGTATCCATTAGCTGTTTCGCAAATGTTCACCATCTTGGAGGACCTTATGGAGTTAAGATGTTCCTTCAGCCTGAAACACCATTCGGAATCTCATACAGATGCTTCATACCAAAGGGACTGAAGAATGTTCTGGTTGGCGGAAGGACATTCTGCCGTGATTTCATTATCAGGTGCACGGGCATGCCTTCATGCATGGTCAATGGTCAGGCTACAGGTATGGCAGCAGCACAGGCAGCACTTCAGGAAATTGATGTCAGGGATGTTGATGTAAAGCCTATCCAGAAAGCTGTCGGAATTAAATTTGATTAATCGTGTTTTCTTTCCTCTGGAACTGCGTCTGATTTCATATGGAGTCAGACGCGGTTTTGATACATATGTAATAGTGTCCGGAACAACCGGAACATAAGGAGCCGATAAATGAATGAAAAAGAAATATTATTTGCCCCGTTGGTAAAATTTGCTGCTGAGTTTTCCTATGAAAAACTGTCGCCGGCAGAAAGGGATTATATCAGGCTTCTGATTATGGACTATTATGCCGCACTTCTGGCAGGCTACCGCATAAATGCAGCGGTAAATAAGCCGGTTGAAAATATAATTCTCGGAATGGGAGGAACTGAGGAAAGCACCTGTCTCTTTTCCGAAAAAAAGATACCGGCATCTAATGCTGCCCTGCTTCACGGGTGTTATGTCAGAGGCGCGGAGATGGACGACGGTCACCAAAAGGCCAACTCTCATACTTATGCTACCGTAATATCAGCTGTTTTTGCCCTGGCAGAGACCCTGAATGTTTCAGATAAACAGGTAATGGCAGCCATTGCCGTGGGGTATGAAATGGTTCTCCGTCTGGGTTCGGCCACAATGAAGGGCGAACGTGCCAGGGGATTTCATCCCACCTGTATGGCGGGAGCAGTGGGAAGCGCGATTGCCTGTGCAAAATTAATGGGGCTGGAAGAAAGTAAATATTATACTGCCATTTCAGCAGCCGCACTGCAGGCCAATGGTATCATGATAAGCCAGAATATGGGACCGCTGGGTGCGGGGAAAGCAGCCCAGAGCGCCGTACTGGCTGCTCAGCTGGCAGCCGGAGGCATAAGGGGAGATAAAAACGAAGCCGAGAAGTGTAATAAATGGTTTTCAGCTGTTGCTGACGAATATGACACCGGGCTGTTGTATGCCGGCCTTGGAGAAAGGCTGATGCTGCAGACGGGTTATATAAAGCTTTACCCGGCCTGCAGACATATACATGCAGCTATTGATCTTGCTATATCACTTAGAGAGGAATTTGATCCTTTTAAAGCAGAAAAAATACAGTTCTCGCTTTATCAGAAGGCAATGGACCTGGCAGGGGGAAATGTGCATCCGCAAAATTCCACGGAGGCTAAATTCTCAATGACATATGCA
>JAZUFV010000015.1:0-1979 GCA_045640845.1 Lachnospiraceae bacterium | reverse complement strand
TCTCTCAAGGCATTCCGGTATTCCCGGATATATGGAGTTTTCCAGATAACCCTTCTCATTGAAATATTCCCTGTATTTCATCAGGGCATCCCATCCTTCAACGCCTTTAAGCCCACAGTACTTTTCATATGAATCAAGAAGCGGCGGGCCGATAAAAAGGTTAAGGATATCATCCGGCGGTACCGGCACACCCTTTTTATTCAGTGCATATACTATGGAATTGATAATGCCCGGCTTGGAATCAGTAAGTGTTCCGTCCATGTCGAATAAAACAATGTCCTTCATAAAATTATCCCTCCTGAGGTAAAGGCGCGGTGCCTCCGCCCATCCTTTTTCCCATCTTTCTGATGCAGATGAAGTAAGCTGTCAGAATAGCAATATTTGAAACTATCCAGCTTACCGGATATACCATGCAGATTTTTGCATATGTATGGTCTGCGGCAAAAATGGTGTATACCCAGCCGATGCGGACTCCGCAGATGGTCACTATGTATATAAGAGTCGGCATTATGGTCCTGCCGTAAACTCTGAGAGAATTCACCGTTATATCATCGACTGCATTCATCCACATGAAGATGACTATAATCTGAAGCCTTAATGTGGCCAGTTCTATAACCTGCGGATCTCCCGTATAGATTGAAATAAAGAATGACGGGAAAAGAACAAACACTATGCCGAGTATCAGCGTCATGCCTATTCCGTAAGTCATGCATATTCTTGTGCTCTGCCTGCAGCGTCTGAAATTCTGAGCTCCCCAGTTCTGTCCCACAAATGTTGTTGCGGCATGGCCGAATGCATTTGCAAAGCAGTAGCAGTACATCTCAAAATAGAATGCCGATGTGGATGCAGCCACAGCCGTTGATCCCAGAGTGTTCATTGCGCTCTGGATGATAACATTTGAAATTGAGAATACTGCACCCTGAAGGCCTGCCGGAACTCCGACGGTAATAAACTTTTTAAGGATGAAGCCGTGTATCTTCAGTTTTCTGAATTCTATCTTAAATTCATCGGTTCTCTTACACAGCATGATAAAGAGCACCACAGCACTCACAACGTTGCTGGCCACCGTGGCAATGGCAACTCCGTCAACATCCATTCCGAAGCCCGCAACAAACATGATGTTCAGGCCGATGTTGATTATTCCGGCTATTACCAGCACTATCAGAGGCGTACGGGAATCGCCCATGCTCCTGAAGATGGCATTTTCGAAGTAATAAAGCATGATGAACGGCATTCCCAGAAAATATATGCTGATGTACGTTACAGCCATGTCCAGTATATTTTCCGGAACCGCAATAAGCCTTAAGACCGGCTTTGCAATTATCAGCCCCACAACTGTGATGATAAGTCCGCTTATGAGGGCCACAAGCACAGCTGTGTGTACGGCCTTGTTTACATTCTGTTTATCGCCTCTGCCCAGATGCTCCGCAATGAAAACGTTTGCTCCCACGGACAGTCCGAAGAAAAGATTAACTATCAGATTTATTACCGGTGAATTGGCTCCTACTGCCGCGATGCAGTCACTTCCGCAGAACTGTCCCACAACGGCAACATCGGCCGAATTGAAAAGCTGTGATACAAGATTTGTCAGTGCTATCGGTATAGCAAATGCTATTATTTTTTTCCACAGGCTGCCCTGTGTCATGTCTACCTGTTTACTCTGTAATGCCATAAAAACTCCTAAAAAACAAAAAACGGCCAAAATCGCCGTCGGTTCATCTGACATGAATTATAATCTCAATTTACCAAAAAATCAATTTGTAAATGCCCTCCCCAGCAAATATAATAACTATCAGTGAGTATTTATCAACGCATTCGCCTCTAACGGCCGTGTGCCCGGGTTTGCAGCCGCCCGCCCTGTATATGCGCGTGCTTGGAATAAATTTTGCCTCCGATTCCGCTTCGCCTCCGTTCTTCCCGTTCTTTCCAGTGTAGGTTTCACAATTTGAGAGGAACGCTCGCTGCATAGTCGGAAAATT
>JAZUFV010000014.1:0-1905 GCA_045640845.1 Lachnospiraceae bacterium | reverse complement strand
ACGAGAAGGATTGACTGATGATGCTGCGGCAGATTGACCGCAGCGGCGTGTTTCTGTATAATTTATTGTTGTAATCTGTATTGCCGCCGGCAATCATCAACAGGAGGAATTTGTTTAATGCCTGCTTTAATGATAGGAGATCTTACGCTGGGAGGCTGGCTTGATGCCACTTTTGCCGGGTTCGACTTTTCTGTATTCCAGTTCTTCGGAAACATCCAGAATGATGTTTTCACTTTTCTGGCAAATTTCTTTACATCCTTTGGCTGCCTGGCTTATGTCATAGCTGTCGGCCTTATAGGACTGGTGCTCAGCTTTAATAAGAGGACAAGACGCATAGGTCTGACCCTTGTTTTCACCATCATCATAGGAACGATTCTTACCAATCTCCTTTTCAAGCCTATCAGCTACAGGATTCGTCCGTACAATACCCTTCAGACAAATCCTGACTTCTGGGCATGGTATGTCAGGGCAGGCATGCACTGTGAATATGACTACTGCTTCCCTTCAGGACACACAGTAGGAGCAGCCGAGACTTTTCTGGCACTTTTCATCTGCCATGCCGCTTCAAAGCGCAAGGGTGCAAAAGCTCTATGCTGGATCTTTCCTTTAATGGCCCTTTGTGTAGGCGCATCAAGGATATATCTTATGCAGCATTATGCCACCGATGTTATAGGAGCTTACATTATCGCCATAATCGCAGCAGTTTTCGGTTACCTGATCAGCGGAGGGATCTGCAGATCTGTTGAAAAGAAGGGTGACGGAAAGCCGGCAAAAAAACTTCCGGGCTCCGCAGTTTTTGCAATTGCAGTGGCATACCTCATCTGCATAACCATTGGCATGCTGACGATGTTTCACTTTGACCCGGATGTGACAAGGTGTGCTTATAACGGTGATTACGACTGCCAGAACGAGGCCGTTACGGACAATGACAAGTACCCGCCGATAGACGGTGAATATTACTGCAAGATACACTGGAAAGAGTTTTCAAAAGAAAAATAAAACAGCAAAAAACGCCCCGGAAGCACATCCCCGGGGCGTTGATTTTATCCGCATATCAAACGAATTTATTCAGTTCCTTTAGCAGCAGCTGGAAGTTTATCGGCTTTGCAACATGGGCATTCATTCCGGCTTCCATTGCACGCTTCTTGTCTTCATCAAAAGCATTCGCCGTCATGGCTATGATAGGAATTGTCTTTGCGTCTTCCCTGTCATAGGCTCTTATTGCCATTGTTGCTTCATAGCCGTTCATCTCAGGCATCATAATATCCATAAGAATTGCCTGGAAAGTATCAGGCGGATTATTTATGAAAGTTTCATATGCAATCCTGCCGTTATCGGCCGTGGTCACAATAACGCCCTCATCTTCAAGAAGTGAGACCGCAATCTCCTGGTTCAGTTCGTTATCTTCAACCAGAAGCACTCTCAGGCCTTCCACTTCCAAATGATCCTTATATACTGCCTTAATTTCAGCTGCACCGGAATGATCGATCCTAAACGGAATATCAACGGTAAATGCCGTTCCTTCATGCAGCTTGCTTTCAACACTTACAGTGCCGCCCATCAGTTCTGTAAACTGCTTGGTGATCGGCATGCCCAGACCGGTGCCTTTATACTGTCCGCGGGCACCCTGTTCTTCCTGCGCAAACGCATCGAAAAGATGCGGCAGAAATTCCTCACTCATTCCTATTCCGTTATCTTTTATGAAGAAACGTACAGTCACGATATCTTCTGTAAGAGAGACCTCAGACACATTAAAGATTATCCTGCCTCCGTCAGGAGTGAACTTAACCGCATTGCCCAGAATATTTATAAGTACCTGCCTCAGATGAAGTTCATCTCCCAGCACTCTCTTATGTTCAACATTGTTTGTGTTTACCTGAAAATCTATGTCCCTGTTCTGAAGAG
>JAZUFV010000013.1:0-4963 GCA_045640845.1 Lachnospiraceae bacterium | reverse complement strand
CTCTAACACCGGCGAAGCTATAAAATGCAAATCTATTGAAGACTCGTTGGACAGACAAACTGAAAAATTAGGAATCAAGCTCTCTAATATTCATGCCTTCCGCATGTACATGAACTCGTACATACTGATTCCGTTGGGAATCCCCGTCGCGAACAGGGCACAGATGCTCGGGCACTCTGTCTCAACGAATGAAAGCAATTACTCTTTTGCGATTCAGGATTTACCTGAAGCAGATGCTGCAATAGCTGCGTTTGGCGTTGAGGTAAGCAATGAGGAAAAAGTATCTCTGAATGCTGTAACCCAGTGTAACCCAGATACAATACCATTCAAAGCAAAAAGAAAATCTCGGAAAACGTTGTAAATTCAACATTTATCCGAGATAATCACTGAGCGGAGAGGGTGGGATTCGAACCCACGCGCCCTTGCGGACAAACGGTTTTCAAGACCGCCTCGTTATGACCACTTCGATACCTCTCCAGTCATATCTTCTGCTGTGTTTTCTCACAACAGCGAAAGTGATTTTACCATTTGAAAAAGAATATGTCAATTGCTTTTCGGCATTTTATCAATCTATCTTTACGTTTAGATCAACAGATCCTTCTATGCCCGGAACGGTGCCGGTTTCTGAGAACTGCCATGCATCAAACTTGTACGGATAGTCCGGCTGCGTACCGTACTTTGCAAACCAGATATCATACATTTCAACTTCCTTCAGATGCAGGTTTCCTGAAAACCAGTACTGATTGGCATAAATTCCCGCGCGGTATCCGCTGTCTTCTATTTTTTTACAGAATGCCGCCGCGTTCTTTGTTCTCTGCTCTTCACTGAGATCATCTGTTCTGGCCACGCCGCCGTAAACCGGCTCCATATCCAGGTATATCGGCATTTCAATGTTCCGATTGCCGATGATTTCTAAAACATATCCGGCTTCTTCCTCTGACTCTGCCTCATCCACAGCCTGGGTCACAAAGTATACTCCTGCTTTAAGTCCTGCATTCAATGCTCCGTCCAGATTTGCCTGGCATTTTTCGTCCTGCACGAACTTTCCGCTTTCATATCCTCTGTAGCCAACCCTGACAATGACGAATTCTATTCCGTATCCGGCAACCTGCTGCCAGTCTATGTCCCCCTGGTACTCGGAAACATCTATCCCGACCATGCACTTTTTTCCGGGTTCGGTATATCTTATCAGTCCGTCTTTTCCGACTTCCCAGTATCTGTTGTCATATGCCGATTTCTGTGCATCCTCCTGATACCGGATTACTGCCCATGAATCCTGACGGCCGCTGCCGTCACCAACAACATATCCTGCATGTGTCAGCTCAGGGATATGCCCGTACTTGTAAGGGTCCCCTTCTTCATTTACAATCTCTGATTCACCGGCCGTGCTTTCCAATTCCTGCACACGGCTTTCAAGAGCCTCTTTTTCGTGCATGATCACATTGATACGGCCGCAGCTTGCCAGCGAAACCACTAACAGAGCTATCAACAGCGCGAACGCTGTCAACAGGGTTATCCGGAAACGGTTTTTCCGGATAATCTTTTTAATTTTTCTTAAATCCATATTATTTCAGTCTCCATGCGGCATAAGCCAGATCTGACGGCGTGGTGACCTTTCCGTTTTCCACGCCCATGTCTATAAGTTTAACCTCTGAAGGTGAAAAAACATTTTCATATATCATGGAATCGTCTGTAATCCTGCTCTGCTCAAGGCCGGCTTCACCTGAAACAACTTTTTCATAAGCTTCAAGAATCTTTTCAAATTCAAAGCACTGAGGTGTCTGCACAGCCCAGGTAAGAGCCCTTTCCGTTGTATGGGAAACGAATCCTTCTGCATCTGTGATTTTTATTGTATCGCTGACCGGTACTGCAGCAACAGCAGCACCGTATTCAAAGACGGCATCAACCATTTTATTGATTCCTTCAGGAACAATAAAAGGTCTTGCCCCATCATGGATAAGAACATATTCAAACGTATGGCCGCAGCTCTTAACGGCCTTAAGGGCGTTGTAAACAGACTGCCATCTTTCTTCTCCGCCCCTGATCACCTGTTTAACTTTAGAAAATCCGTATCTTTCAGCAATCTGCGTCTTTACGAATTCCTCATAGCCTTCTCCTGCCACAACAAACACTGCATCAACGCATGACTTTTCAAAACTTTCCAGCGAATACCAAAGAAGCGGTCTTCCGCCCGCTTCCATATATTGCTTCGGTATCGGGGCTCCGGCCCTTTTGCCGTTTCCGCCCGCCAAAACGATTGCAGCAACATCTGCCATATCAGTTCCTCTTTCCGGTCATTCCAGTTTGAGTCCCGGCACTGCGTTCAGGTCAAGGCCATCCCGTCTGCCGTTTATGTATTCAAAATACCCGGCGCTTGCTATCATCGCCGCGTTATCTGTACAGAGAACCGGCGGCGGGCAATGGAATGAAACACCTTTGCCGGCGCAGGCCGCCTCCAGAGCCTTTCTTATGGTCTGGTTCGCTGCAACGCCTCCGGCCATAGCAAAACTCTTTACATCAAATTCATCAATCGCCATAAGTATACGCTCACGCATGGAGTCGATGACTGCCTCCTGGAAGGAAGCCGCGATGTCATTCGGATTGACCTCCTCGCCTTTCATCTTTGCTCCGTTTATGGTATTCAGCACAGCTGACTTAACACCGGAAAAGCTGAAGTCGTACGGGCACTCATCTATCTTTGCCCTCGGAAAATCAAAAGCCTTCGGGTTTCCTTCATGTGCGGCCTTTTCAACCTTCGGCCCGCCGGGATAACCCAGTCCTATTGCCCTTGCAATCTTATCATATGCCTCGCCGGCTGCATCGTCCCGCGTACGACCGATGATCTCATAGTTCATGTAATCCTTAACCATTACAAGGTGGGTATGTCCACCCGATGCAACAAGGCAGAGGAATGGCGGCTCAAGTTCAGGATAAGTGATGAAATTTGCGCAGACATGGCCCTTTATGTGATGAACACCAACGAGCGGCTTTTCCTTTGCGTAAGCAATGGCTTTTGCAAAGCTGACACCCACAAGAAGCGCGCCCACAAGGCCCGGGCCGTATGTTACGGCAACGGCATCCACATCATCCAGTGTCATTCCCGCATCAGAAAGAGCCTTTCCGACAACCTGGTTTATCTTTTCAATATGTGCACGTGATGCGATTTCCGGAACAACTCCGCCGTAAATTGTATGCACATCGATCTGTGAATATATAACGCTTGAGAGAACCTCGCGTCCGTTCTTAACTACGGCGCAGGCTGTCTCATCGCATGATGATTCTATTCCTAAAATGTAAATGTCTTTCATTATTATCAGTCTTCTTCAAAATTAAGATCTATGCTCTTTAAATCCTTTCCCGGCTCGATCCGGTCAAAGATTTTTGAAACCTCATCCATGTATTCAGCCGGTCTGATGAGCGACGGGCTGTAATGCGTGAGCCACATCAGTTTTGGCTGCGCTTCCCTTCCAAGCTCTGCTGCCTCATAAAAAGTCATATGACGTTTCTGTACGGCGTCTTCATCCTTTTCATGGTCACCGTACATACCCTCGCAGATAAAAAGGTCCGCATCCTTTGCCTTTTGGGCGATAACAGGCGTTGGCCTGGAATCGGTACAATAAGTCAGCTTAAGCCCCTTTCTTTCCGGTCCCATTACCATATCAGGGGTATAAGTTTTTCCTTCAAACTCAACATTCTCTCCGTGCTGAAGGAGATTCCACATCTGGACCGGAAGTCCCAGTGCTTTTGCCCTTTCGGCATCAAATTTGCCTGCACGGTCTATTATGATGCTGTATCCGTAGCATGTGGTCCTGTGTACAAGCTTAAAGGCTTCAACCGAGAAATCTCCGAAATAAAGGAGCTGACCGTCTTCCTCAAGCTCAATGTAATTAATATTAAAAGGCAGGCCCGGTGCTATTATCCTGAGTGCGTCAACAACCCGTCTGAGTCCCTGCGGGCCCACAATAGTCAGGGTCTCCGTACGGTCCGCATTGGCCATGGTAAGAAGAATTCCCGGAAGGCCTCCTATGTGATCGCCATGAAAGTGTGTGATCAGGATAAGGTCTATTGCTTTGAAGCTCCAGCCCTTTTCCCTGATGGCCACCTGCGTTCCCTCACCGCAGTCGATCAGTATATTTGTTCCGTTATACCTGGCCATGAGCGAGGTAAGATGGCGCCTCGGAAGAGGCATCATTCCGCCGCAGCCAAGCAGACAAACATCAAGCATCCTGTTCTACCTGTAAAATCTTTGTATAAAGCAGTGCATCCTCTTTCGGCTTATCATAAAAGCCCTTTCTGAGGCCTGCACGTTCAAAACCTTCTTTTTCGTAAAGTGAGATGGCCGGGAAATTACTTTCCCTCACCTCAAGATGTATCTTAAAGACTCCCGCATCCTTCAGCATCCCGTATGCTATATCCAGAAGCTCGCCGGCTATGCCCATCTCCCGGTATTCTTCATCAACCGCAATGCTCACAAGGTCTGCTTCATCAAGCACACAGAGGAATGCACAGTAACCGGCCAGCCTCGGCTCACTCCCGTTCATATCCTTTGCCGCAAGGAACAAGGTATTTCCCTGCTCCATATAATGGCCTATGCTTGCCTCGGACCAGGGCTGTCCGAAATACAGTTTTTCCATTTCGGCCATCTGAGGGATGTCTTCTTCAGAAAGCTCAAAATAGCTTATCT
The DNA here is from genome assembly GCA_045640845.1 of Lachnospiraceae bacterium. Classification (GTDB taxonomy): domain Bacteria; phylum Bacillota; class Clostridia; order Lachnospirales; family Lachnospiraceae; genus RGIG5612. The sequence continues at coordinate 279 of JAZUFV010000013.1, read as the reverse complement.
CCATCTTAACCTTCCTGTTCAGCCCTTACTCTTTCAGCCTGACTTGGTCTTAAATAATCCGGTGCTTCAAAATCGGCATCAACCGTTTTCCCCTGAGCAGCAAGCACCGCAGCAAGTTTTGCAACGCTTGATGCCCGCTGAAGCAGGTTTTCTCCTGAAGCCACAGTATACTCTGCCGTGCACTTCTTTATGATCTCCTCAAATGCCGCTGCACCGTCTCCAAGAAATGTTACCGGTTTATCAGCATATTTCTCACTGATCTCATCTATAAGCTCTCCC
>JAZUFV010000012.1:0-20611 GCA_045640845.1 Lachnospiraceae bacterium | reverse complement strand
GCTTCCCGTCAAGCGCTGCTTCCATTGCAGTCTCGACAGGCACTGTATACTGGCGGGCATCCTTCACGCCTTCGATGTGGCGTATCGCATCCGAATGGCCCTGGCTTACACCTCTTCCCCAGAAGGTGTAATCGCATCCGTTCGGCAGAATTGCATCTGAATATACCCTTGCCAGTGAGAACATGCCCGGATCCCATCCGCCGCTGATAACAGCCACATGGCCGCCGCATTTTGCCGCGGCATCAGTCTTTTCAAAATGCTGAGGGATCTTTGCATGAGTATCAAAGCTGTCTACCACATTAAAGTTTTCCGCAAGCATAGGGGTGAGCTGCGGAAGATCTGTGGCGCTGCCTCCGCAGATGACCATTACATCTATTTCGTTTTTGTAAAGCAGAGCGTCATCAGCCGCATATACGGCTGCTCCCGTGAGGGTTTTTACAGACCCGGGATCTCTTCTGGTAAATACACCAAAAAGTTCCATATCGCTGTTTCTTTGAACCGCCAGTTCAACGCCGCGGCCTATATTTCCGTATCCGTAAATACCTATCTTCATTTCAGCAGATCCTCCATGCCGTAAAGGCCGGCTTCTTTCCCTGTAAGGAACTGCGCTGCCGCCAGAGCTCCTTCCGCAAACAGAGCCCTGCTGTGGGCCTCGTGTTTCAGGGTTATGGTCTGGTTGGCCGTTCCTATGATGATCTCATGCTCGCCCACGATATTTCCCATTCTTATTGAATGGATTCCTATCTCTGCCGGCGTGCGTTTTCCCTGTCCGCTGCGTCCCTGTACTATCTGCATCTCTCCTCTTACGCTCTGAATCTCCTTTGCAAGGGTAAGCGCGGTTCCGCTTGGTGCATCCAGTTTACGGTTATGATGCTTTTCTATTATTTCAATCTCCGCATCAGGCATGGCTGCTGCGGCTTTCTTTGCCAGCTCAGCCAGAAGTGCAACACCCAGGGAATAATTTGACGCAAAGAATACCGGGATCTTTTTTGAAGCCTCTTCTATTGCAGCCCTTTCTTCATCTGTCTGACCTGTTGTCGCGATCACAAGCGGTATCCCGGCTTTGACTGCGTAGCCCGTCAGGCTCCGGGTTGCAAGATGGTTTGAAAAATCGACTATCACATCTGCACCGGCAGGTGCGTTTTCAAAATCTTCCGACAGCGGGATTTCTGCATATAATGCGCCATTCTCCGCTTTTTTTGCGTTAATGTCAACACCTCCGATGCAATTACCGCCTCTGTATCCTTCTTTAAGCAGGGAAAGCACTTCCCTGCCCATAGCCCCAAGGGCTCCGCTAATCAAAACTTTCATTGTTCTCTCCTCAGATCAGATTCAGTTTTCTCATTTCGCCAAGAAGCTTTGCTTCATGCTCAGGCTCCATCGGTGTGAGAGGGAGCCTTACGCTGTTTGCGCCGAATCCCATGGCAGCCATGGCAGCCTTTACAGGAATAGGGTTCACCTCACAGAAAAGTGCGTTGATAAGAGGCATATATTCACACTGCATCTTTCTTGCGCCTTCAATATCTCCGGCAAAAAACTTTTTGCAGAGCAGTGAAGTTTCCGCAGGCATCAGGTTTGAAAGGACGGAGATCACGCCCTGTCCTCCCATAGCCATGAGCGGAACTATCTGGTCATCATTTCCGGAATAAATATCCAGCTGATCCCCGACCAGTGCTGCTGTTTCAACTATTTTTGAAATGTTTCCGTTTGCCTCTTTTACGGCACGGATCATAGGATGCTTTGCAAGTTCCGCATATGTTGCAGGCTCAATGTTGACTCCCGTTCTTGAAGGAACGTTGTATACGATCAGCGGCTTTGTTGATGCATCCGCAATGGTGTTATACATCTGCACAAGGCCCTTCTGTGTAGCTTTGTTGTAATAAGGCGTAACAACCAGCATTGCGTCCATGCCGATCTCACATGCATACTTTGTAAGGCTTACAGCGTATGCGGTGTCATTTGAGCCTGTTCCGGCTATCATAGGAACACGTCCGGCTGCCCGCTCTGTTGAAAACTTAAGAACCGCTTTGTGTTCCGTATCATCCAGAGTGGATCCCTCTCCTGATGTTCCGCAGATAACAAGGGCATCTATGCCCTGTTCAATCTGCCAGTCAATGAGCCTTCCCAGGTTTTCATAGTCAACGCTTCCGTCCGGATGCATTGGTGTTACAAGTGCTGTGGCTGCGCCACGGAAAATAGGATTGTCTGTCATGTTGATTACCTCCGAAAAAATATATCTCATACTGCAATCCCGGATCTGTAAATATAAAAGCCGCAGATGGATCACATCTGCGGCTATCAATCGGCGTTCCATGCCGACACATGCCGGCATACTTAAAACTCCACAATCAATACATAGCTCTCCGCAAAATGCGACAGTCATGTGGATCTTATCCACATGCCCAGAAAGGTTCAGCAATCTCCTTTCTTCGGCAGCGGTCCCTTTTGTTCCGGCAACGGCTTTGCTATGCCTTCTGCACCGGAATTACTTATGGCGGCTGCGCCTCTATCCTTTAATTGCAATATTTGATTTTGTGATACTTTATCACTTTAGTTCGATAAATTCAAGCTTTAATTTTCCACAAGTTTTTTCCCTTACGCGGCCGATGCGTTTGCATTGACTTGCTCTATTATTCTGCGGATGCCCATCCAAACCGTCAGATCCGTAAACACCTCAACGATGCTGCCCTGGTCTGTAAACGGTGTTTCCTGAAGAACGGACAGATCTTTCATCATGCCGTTATGAACGATGAATTCAACAATCTGGTTCACAAAGTAAATCTGTCTGCTGTCCAGATTGGTCTCATCCAGATACTCTGCAAAGGCCGCCTTTGCAGCTGCCATATCAAGGCCGACAATTTCACGGACAAATTCACCAAGCGGCTTGTTCCCGTATTCAGCCTCATAATCCTGCTGTGTGCCGATTTCACTCCAAAGAATCTGTTCAAGTTCCTTGATGTCAGCAGCAGTCAGCGGAATATTACTCTTCAACTTTGCAATAACTGCGTTATCCTGATGCTGGCGAACATAGTACTCAGCCTTAGCCTTATAATTCTTCAGGTCATCATTTTCCAGTTCAGACTCTTTCCACTCCATCGAGAGTATTTCATCATCAAAATCTGTATCGTAACGGATTTTGATGATAGGAATGTACTTCATCAGGGCCCGCAGTCTTTCCCGGATATGTTCAAATTCATCAATCCCTGCATTATCAACGTAATCCGTGTGCAGGATCTTATCTATCAATTCTGCCTGCATCATGATTTCCGGAATATTTGCAACACTGGCAACTGCAGAAACCTTTTTAGTCAGGTCATGGCGCGCACGGCTGTATTTCTTACCGGCCAGGTACGCAAGCTCAATGGCGTACATAAGAGCATCAAAACGCAGAGCTTTTGCATCATCGTTTTCCGGTTCAATCAGCGGAGCAAGCTCCTGCTTCACCATCAGCGTATCTTCATATGTTAAAGTCTGATAATTTGCAGCTACTGCGTATGTGTCAACATACTTCAGGTGCTGACGAACAGCAAAGTTTTCCCGGTTAAGTTCCTGTACTTTTCCGCACATATGCTCAACCAAAGCGTTTCTATACGCAATCAGTCGTTCTGTCTGGTACTTCAGATCTTGAAGCTTATAGGATATCTCAAACTGCAGGCTGAAGATTGCCCCCTGCAGAGCAATCATATTTGCTGTCGGTTTGCCCTTGTTCATGCGGAAGAATTCGAAGTTTCCGCAGAAATCAAAAATGTAGAACTTCTGCTTATCCTCTCCGTCCATGAGTTCCGGGCAAAGACGGGTTCCGCGGCCGATCATCTGCCAGAATTTTGCCTTAGACATAACCTTTTTGAAGAACACAAGATTTAAAACCTCCGGCACATCAATACCTGTATCCAGCATATCAACAGAGATGGCAATCTGTGGCAGCTTCTTCGGATCGGAGAATTCATCAATTGCGCTCTGAGCATAGGTCATATAATTATCAATGACCTTAGCATACCCGGGCAGGTGAGGGTATTCCTTCCCAAATACCTCGAGAATCTTCTCTGCATGTTTATGATTCTTGGCAAAGATAATCGTTTTGCCGATTTTATTACCGTAATCAATCTTCAGGCCGTTGGTCATCAGAATATGCAGTACTTCGCGAATCGTATCCTCGTTGAAAATCCACTCGTTCAGTGCAGAAGAGGCTATGCTTTCCGGCAGCTCACCGTTTTCATCTTCAAAAGTATCTTCGTATGCCTGACGATCTTCCTCTGACAGATCATCATATACGATACCCTGCTGAATGAACTTCAATGTTGTCTCAACGGACATAAAGTCCACAAGGAAACCGTCTGTGACAGCCTGGGCAAGCTCATAGCCGTAGGTAGGTACACCGTTTTCCAGTTCAAAAACCTCATATGTGTTCTTATCAATTTCGTCCTTTGGCGTAGCGGTAAGGCCAACAAGCGGAGCATCGAAATAATTAAAAATATCGCGATATTTATTGTATATTGAGCGGTGTGCTTCGTCGCAAATCACCAGGTCAAAATGGCCGCTGGTAAACAGCTTACCCTCATCATCATGAACAGAATCAATGCAGTTCATCATGGTCTGATAAGTGGAGAAAACGCAGTGCGCTGTATAATTATCTTTTTCTTCGCAGAGATTGGTAACCGACAGATCGGGCAGCAGATTCACAAAATTGCGCTTTGCCTGCGTAACAAGAGAATTTCGGTCGGCAAGAAATAGAATATTCTTTACCCATCCCTGTTCCAGGAGCACCTTGCAGAGGGCGATAACTGTTCTGGTCTTTCCGGATCCGGTAGCCATAACAAGCAGCGCTTTTCTGCGGTTCTTAATTCCGAAGCTGTCACATACAGCCTTTATAGCGCCTTCCTGATAGTAACGGCTGGCAATAGACTTATCAACAGTAATATACTTCAGGCTTGAACGCATACTCTGAAGGTTGAACAACTTCTCCAAATCGCGCTTTGAGTAAATCATTGCGCATTTGCGTTCCGGGTACTGATTGTCCACAATATGAGTTTCAAATCCGTTTGTCAGGAATACAACCGGTCTGCGGCCCTGTTTCTTCTCTATCAGATCAGCATAAAGCTTTGCCTGCTGACGCCCCTTAGAGACATCAACGCAGGTACGCTTGGCTTCCACAACAGCCAGAATACGGCCATCGTCACCTAACAAAACATAGTCCGCAAAGCCTACCTCGGACTTATTCGGCATTCCCGGAATTTCATATTCGTTGATCCAGTTCTTCCCCTCAATCCAGCCTGCATCCTGCAGCATGGAATCAATATAGATTTTTCGGGTTTTATATTCCGAAATGTCGAGCGGTTTCGGCACATAGGTTTGCTGCTGCTCTTCACGCCGGGAAGTAAGTTCCTCACGCAAGGCAGCATTTTCCTTCAGGAGTTCTTCAAGCTTTAACTCTGACTCTGATACATCAGGTGCTTCCTGAGGCGTTTCCACCAACAAATCAGGATCAAATGATCCTTCTGTATAATCATCCGCATAGCAGTACGCCACAAAGTCCAGGAAGATATATAAATTCTCCAGACAGAGGAGCGCTTGTTCCTTGGAGACCTTTTTTCCGGCGTGTGCTGCGTTGTTGCCCACCTTACGGATAAATTCCATGCGGCGAAGCAAATCTGCATCTACAATGTCGCGAAATTCATCCGTGCTCATCAAGCTGACCAACTTATCATCCCATGGCATAACAAGAGAACGGTCAACGGAGTACATCCATTTGACGGCAAACTCCATTGCCCTGCGGCAGTTCAGAATACTGGCCGCATAATCAATCAGCAGAATTTTTTCCGCTGAGATAGCCACATCGGCAAAGCTATTAAACTTTGGCTCTGTTTTCAGGAAATCAAAATTAGTCATGGCTTGACCCTCCCGAATAAGTTTTATGCCGCCATAAGCCCCGGCACAAGGCTATATTTCAAACGCCAAAAGGCGTTGTTCTCGATAACTTTTGATTTGTCGAGCTGTTTGGCAAACTCGGCAAACCGATTTTGAAGTTCAATCGGAGGTAAAAGTATTTCAAAGCTCCGAATGTCTTTCGCTGATATGTGCGGGACTAATGAGCCAGTAACATTACTGTGCTTGTCAAATCCGCCATTCACAAAGCAGTGAAATAAATACTGTTGGTTTACATCTATGCTCCTGATTCTTGCAGTCCGCTGAATAAGCAAAGCAGGTAGATGAGTTGAATCAACTTGCGCAATCTTGAAACCATCAGAAATCCAAGGACGGTCAAGGGCCATAACAATATCATCTTCGGCCAATAAATAATCTTCAAATCCATCTACCGAAGGCCAATGTTTACAATCCTGCCATTGGATTTTCTGGGGCATAATAATCAATCCACCACAGATGTTTATTCCCTCATCAACATACTGCTCACTCTGAAATGGATATCCCGAAAGCAAATCAATGTGGTTTTCAGCTTTCTCTTTTTTCCATCCCTTCGGATTGGAAATTGGGTCGCCAAACATCTCGACAAATCGGGCTTTGACGAGTTCGTCCAGCTTTTGGAGTTCCTGCTTTCTGCAAGCAATTACATTTCGCGTTTTATCAAGAATCGAAGTAAGCTCTGCTTGCTTTTCTTTTGAGTACAAAGGGATTTCATATTCTTTTAACCATTCTGTACTCATATTCTTTTGTGCAACACCCTTTGATGATTGGATACATTGTTGTTCAAAGAAATCGCTGTTCAGAATATGAAACAAATAGCCTTTTGTCAGCCTATCTGTTTTCAATCGCAAGCAGGCTACACGCTGATTTAGAGCTGCTGGCAAGAACTCTTTTTCAAGAATCGCAACTCGACCCACATTTCCTGTAAGCGACATTAGTAGGTCGCCTTCTTCAAGCATATATTTTTCCAATCCACTTGAATCCAAAGGGTAAAATGCAGGGGTGTTATCTTCAATGAACCCTTTCTGCACATTTGCTATTCTAATAACTCGAATGCCTGAATCCACATAGTTTTCACTCTTGAAAGCATAACCATTTAGGATTTCACAGGCATCGCCTAACCTAATTGTCTCCATATATTCATCCCTACAAATCCGAAGTTGTATTACGCTATATAGCGTTGATGGGATGATTTGACGTTGTTTTGATTCACAATGGCATACTGCATGGTCGTATCAATCTGAGAATGACCGAGTATTTTCTGCACCTGCTCGATCGGCATTCCTTTATCAATCGCCCTTGTTGCCATGGTTCTGCGGAACTTATGCGGATGAATCCTGCTGAGGTTCAAGCTTCTGCCAAGTTCACGGATTCTTATCTCTACGCCGCTGATTTTAAGCCTTGCATGTGGTGAATCCAATGTGACAAACAGCGCCGGATTATCATCATTTCTTGATTTCAGGTAATCCTGCAGATGAAGCTTGGACTTTGCATCAAAGTAAACCCGTCGTTCTTTGTCTCCCTTGCCGAACACAACACATTCACGAGCCTCAAAGTTAATATCGGCAATGTTAAGGTTCACCAGTTCACCGACTCGTATACCGGTGGAATAAAGAAGATCTATCATTGCCAGATCTCGCGGACAACAGCAGCTGTCCCTGAGTCTCTCAATGGCTTCATCCGAAATCACTTCCTTCACCTGCTGCTTGGTTTTTATTTTGTGGATTCGGCGCATTGGGCTTTTAAGAATATAATCTTCTTCCTCAAGCCACGAGAAGAAACTGGAAATATTCCTCCGCACATTATCTACTGTAACTTTGCTGCAATTGTTGGTTTGCTGATATTCAGAAAGATACGCACGTATCTGCTCCGTTCCGATTTTCCTGATCGGCACATCTATCCGGTTCAACAACTTTTCAATCGTCACACGATAATATTGAAGCGTTCTATCTGAGCAACCTTCAATTTTCTTCGCATCAAGAAACAATTGAAGATAATCCTGATTGCTTGTAGATTCTCCGGGAGTTTCCGCTTCGCTCAGGTTGCGCAGCAGAACCTCCTGTAATTTTTTCATCTGTGTGACAGATAACACTTCTGCCATCTCATTCAAAATATTGACCAGTTTTTCTTCCATATCGATATACTCCTTTCAAGTATACCAACATCCTTCACCGGCAACATGCCTTGTATTCAGTTAACCAAAGTATTCCTGCATCAGGCTGTCAAATAACAGCTGTGCTTTATCCAATGCCGCCTGCACGGCAACTTTTGATTTGTCGAGCTGTTTGCAGAAGGCTGCAAACTGGTTTTGTAATTCAATCGGCGGAATAATTACATCAATATCTTTTAACAAGAAAATCTTAAATTCCGCAAATGTTGATCCGGAACCAAGCTTGGAGTATTCTACTAAAGTTTTCTCTCGCATAAATTGTTCAAGATACTTGCAATTAAAGAGTTCTCTATTAGGAGAAATACAGAGGACACGACCATCTTTATAATAAAATGGTTCCTCTGTATCAACCATCCATACCTGCCCTTTATTGCAAATAGACGGCATGAGCAAGTCTCCGATTTTCGGTCTTGTTTCATCGCAAGCCAATCTGTTGTAGTGTTCTTCTGTAATACGATATGGATTCTGTGGCTTAATACCATTCGCTAATTCGCCTATCTCCGTGCCTCTGTAAAACGGGATGCCACTCTCTACAAACTCCGTTGTAAACACCCTATGGCTTGACCCTACCTCTGCAACATCGCCTAACTTGCGAGTTCCATACATATAGGCTCCAGTTCTGATATCTCCAAACATCTCGACAAATCGGGCTTTGACGAGTTCGTCCAACTTTTGAAGTTCCTGCTGACGGAGGTCTCTAATAGCAACGACTTTGTTAAGCTGATTGACAATAGATAACTGTTCTTCCAGCGCCAAATCAGGAATAACCATCTTTCGCATGGTTGCTTGTGTCAACTTCTGCCTTGTAGCACCATTAACCAATCCATCGGTGTTATAAAACATCAATGAATAGCAAAGAAAATCAACATCCAACCCCGCTTTTGGCTTTAGGACATGCGCATGGTTGTTTACCCAGCACTTACCCGATACTCGATATGCAATCGCTCTTGATTTAGAGCCGAAATTGCCACCGTCCTCAGCCAAGAGAACCAATTCATCGTCAAAGATATAATCAGCAACATGATCTTGTATTCCATTGGCTCCATAATAAGGATATGGCCCTTCTTCTCTATCTGCTGCCGTAATTGGTACTCGCATAGAATCGAGTATTTCACAGCAATCTTCTAACAACATCGTTTTCATATATTCATCCCTACAAATCCGAATTTATTTTTCCTCTTTTACTACGCCTTCAATCATTCCAGTAACCGCATTACTAAGCAGCATGGTGTCAGCGTTATCTGAAGTGATTACCGGTCGACCTGTCTGTGCTTCAATGTTTTCACGTGCATTTCCGGCAATGGCACCGCCTTGCTTTGCAACAGTTTTATTTTCTTCAAGTCCCTGAGGATTCTGCACTTTGGTAAGCTCTGTTGCAGTCGCCTCAGCAAGCATATTCAACGCCAGCTCCAACGTACTCATGTTATCACGCAAGTTTTCTTTTTTGAGACCTTTAAGATTTTTGTATTGACGTGTGCTCATTCCCGACCATGCACGGGTTACTTCATCAGTAAGTATGGCATATTCCTTGCCTTCCTCAACACCGTGATCTTTCCAAGCGTCGGTAAGTTCCTTACGGGCACGGATAGTTTGAAGGCGCTGATTGATCCAGTCCGCTGGATAACCTTTTTTTGCATATGTAGCCAAAGCACGTTCAATTGTAAGTTCCGGGTCAATTATTTCCTCAATTCTTTCTCTGCCAACCTGCGCCAGCCATAGCTTAAACGGCTCTGCCTTCTTTGACGGGATGGACTGGATGATGCGGAGCAGCTGCTCGGTGGTGGCAACATCGGTAAGGCGGCGTTTGCCGTCGGCCGCTTTCATTTTCAACTGACTACAATTTGTAGTCAGTTCACTGCCTTCAGTTTTAAGGCGTGTTTTCAATACACTCCAATACTTTGCTGCGTGCCTTGCATCAGGCTGTTCCGTCAGTACAGCCACAACATCAACCACAGAGAAAAACCATTCTTCCTGATCTTCATCCCATGCCGTGCGTATAGGCTGATCCTCAAACATCTGTAATTTGTTGTTTTCCTGAATTGCCATAATGCGCTCCTTATAACCCCAGCAGGTCTTCCAGTTTCTCCATCTCTTCACCAATCTTCATCTCAAGCTCGCGAAGGTCTGACATAATTTCCTGGCTTGAAGGATATTCCACTGCCACATACTCGGTTTTCTTATACTTATTGATACTCAGGTCATAATCGTTATCCACGATTTCCTGCTTCGGAACATAGAAGCTCTGCTCTGTGCGTTCTCTGTCTTCCTCTCCGGCAAGGTTGTGGAAACGAGCAATGATATCAGGAATATCATTTTCTTTCACTTCGCTGCGTTTATCATCCAGAGAATAGCCGTCAGCCTTCATATCATAGAACCAGACTTTGTCTGTTCCACCGTGGCCGGTCTTGGTGAAGATCAGAATAGCAGTAGAAACACCGGCATAAGGTTTGAAAACGCCGGACGGCATGGAGATTACACCTTCCAGTCGGTTATTTTCAATAATTTCCTTGCGAATAGCCTTGTGTGCTGTGGAAGATCCGAACAAAACGCCGTCCGGAACGATACATGCGCAGCGTCCGCCCACCTTCAGCATGCGCACAAACAACGTCAGGAACAAAAGTTCAGTTTTCTTTGTCTTGCAGACTTTCAAAAGGTCTGCAGAAACAGTATCGTAATCCAGACTGCCCTTGAAAGGTGGATTGGCAAGGATAAGGGTATACTTTTCCTTGTCTGAATTCTGATCAGAAAGACTATCCCGGTACTCGATAAAAGGATTGTCTACGCCATGCGTCATCATGTTCATGGCACCAATACGCAGCATAGTTCTGTCCATATCAAAGCCATGGAACATATGGTTCATGTAATGATCTTTGTTCTGACGGTTAAAGAATACTTCCTCCTTGCGATTTTCCTTCAGATATTCGCTGGCAGCAACAAGGAAACCGGATGTTCCGCAGGCAGGGTCACAAATGATTTCATCTGCCTTTGGCTCCATCAGGTCGACCATCATACGTATAATATGGCGAGGGGTACGGAATTGACCGTTCACACCTGCCGTTGCAATCTTGGAGAGCAGATATTCATAAACATCACCACGGGTGTCGGCTGCTTTCAGTTGAGCCATCTGTTCATAGATAGAATCCATGGCGGTAACGATCTTATCCAGCATCAGCGGTGTAGGAATCTTGAAAATAGCATCTCCCATATACTTGGAATATGCACTGTCTTTATCCCCGTGAAGGTTCTTGATAAATGGAAATACCCATTCCTGCACCGTGCTGTACATTTTTGCCGCCGGGAAGTCGTGGAAAACGCTCCATTTAAGCTGGCTTCCATCAATGGTGCGGTCACCGATCTGAACCTCTTTTGCAAAAATGCTGGTATAAGGAAGTCCCAGCATGGCCGCTTCCTTTGCATGAAGGTTATCTGAATCATCTAAATCGCGGATGAACATCAGGTATGTCATCTGCTCAACAACATCAAGGGGATTTGTCAGACCGCCGGTCCAGAAAATCTCCCACAGGCCGTCAACTTTACTTTTCAATTCTCCGGTAACCATAATTATTCATTCTCCCAATTCCAGGCGTAGCAAGTGTATCTGCCTCCGCCTATTTTTATAATTTCATTGTTGCTCATCATTTCCGCCAATGCTCTTTGTACGGTAATGTGGCTTATATCCGGGCATTTCTCCATTATCTGCGACTTAGTGATTTTCCCGGCTGTTCCACGGATAATCTCACGGATACGCTCTGGCTTTGAAAGCCCCTTAGTGGTCAGCAATTCTACTCTGGTGGAAAAATCACGATATGCCGCCACTATGATTCCAAGCATGTATCGAACAAATGGAAGGTAATCATTAGTTCCCTCATGCCAATCGTAAGAGCTTTGCTGAAGAGCCTCGTAATAGGAGTCCTTTCCATCAGCAATAATCTTCTCAAGCGAAATATACTTACCAACGATATATCCGGAACGATAAAGCAGCAGGAGTGTCAGCAATCGGCTCATTCGGCCGTTTCCGTCATTGAATGGATGGATGCACAGAAAATCCAAAATAAAAATCGGAATGAGGATCAGCGGATCCATCTCGTCATTTTTTAATGCCTCATTTAATGCATCACAAAGCATCGTCACAGCTTCAGCAGTTTCCCATGCAGGAACCGGCTGGAATCTGACATGTTTCGTGCCGTCAGGAAGTTCCTCCGCAATGACATTGTCAGAATTTTTGAAATTACCACCGACAGCACTGCTGCTGTATTTGTACAGATCACGATGAAGCTGCAGAATCATACCCGGTCTTGCAGGAATGTAATCGTAACTATCGTGAATAGTGCTCAAAACATCTCTGTAACCGGCAATTTCACGCTCGTTTCTGCTTTTGGGCATGGTCTTATCCCGAACAATTTTCTTCAAGCGGTCAGCTGTCGTGATAACGCCCTCAATACGGTTGGATGCCTCGGTACTCTGAATTTTTGCGTTTTCCAGAAGTTCAGCCAAAGCATCTTTCTTTGCTTCCATAAACAGATTCTGCTGTCCCTTATACTCATGGATTCTGGAAAGAAGAGCGACGATCTCAGGGGTCAGCAGCTTCCGGTACTCATTTTTAAAATCGAAAACTCTCATCATTTAACCTCGTCCCGTATTCAACATACTCATTATGTCCAAAATGATGCAAATATATAATAACATCATCAACTTCTAAAAATCAAGTCAATTGCATCATTTGTTTGTTGTATGATGTAATTGATACAATTACGAAACACTTTCAGAGGTATTAAATCCGGCAGAAAAGATCATCGTTTTATCAAATTTACCGGGCAGAATTCATTAAAATAAAAACCAGACACTAAGGCCTGGTTTTTAACATGTCTAAAAGTATGCTCTGCGTCTTCCTGACCCATGCGGTCATTTTTCCGCAAAAAGCTTTCCTTCACCGTCAGCATTTATTACTATCACATCTCCCGGGGCAAGATTTCCTTCAAGAATCTGTCTTGCTGCCAGAGTGGTGACATGCTTCTGAAGATAACGTTTCAGCGGACGTGCTCCGTAGGCCGGATCATACGCTCCGTCTATCACTGCCTGTTTAGCTGATGCGCTGAGCCTGAGGCTGAGTTCTTTATCCGCCAGAAGCTTATTTATGCCGGCTGTAAGCAGGTCTATGATAGAAGAAATATCTTCTTTTGACAGCGGCTTGAACATAATTATCTCATCCAGCCTGTTAAGGAACTCAGGCCTGAAGCTTCCCCTCAGTATCTCCTGAACGCCCTCTGCCGCATCTTCCTTAATATTTCCGTCTTCACCTATTCCCTCAAGCAGCAGCTGCGAACCGATGTTTGATGTCATGATAAGAATGGTGTTCTTAAAGTCAACCGTTCTGCCCTGTGAATCGGTGATCCTTCCGTCATCAAGTACCTGAAGCAGCACATTGAATACATCCGGATGGGCCTTTTCAACTTCATCAAAAAGCACCACGGAGTAAGGCTTTCTTCTTACTGCTTCCGTAAGCTGTCCGCCCTCATCGTATCCCACATATCCCGGAGGCGCTCCGATGAGCCTTGATACGCTGAACTTCTCCATGTATTCGCTCATGTCTATGCGCACCATGTTGTTTTCGTCATCAAAGAGGGCTTCTGCCAGAGCCTTGGCAAGTTCTGTTTTTCCCACGCCCGTAGGCCCCAGGAACATGAATGAGCCAATAGGTCTGCCCGGTTCTTTAATGCCGGCCTTGCTTCTCCAGATGGCATCTACTATTCTTTCAACTGCTTCATCCTGGCCGATGACTCTCTTATGGAGGATATCTCGAAGACCCAGGATTTTGCTTCTTTCGGTCTCGTTCAGCTTTGAAACAGGAATGCCTGTCCATCTTGATATGATGCGGGCTATCTCTTCTTCAGTAACTTCCTGATGAACAAGTGAAAGCTCTTTTTCCTTAACCTTTGCCTCTTCCTCTGCCAGTTCCTTTTCAAGTTTCGGAAGCTCGCCGTATTTAAGCTCGGCAACCTTTTCCAGGTCGTATTCGCGCTCAGATATCTGTATCTGGTTATTCAGGTCTTCCCGTTTTTCACGAAGACTGTTAAGCCTGTCAACCGATGCCTTTTCATTTTCCCACTGAGCCTGACGGTTCTTGTATTCATCCTTAAACTCGGCAAGTTCCTTCTGCAGTTCTGCCAGACGTTCCATGCTCATTTTGTCTTTTTCTTTTTTAAGGGCAGTCTCTTCAATTTCAAGCTGCATCACCTTGCGGCGCAGCTCGTCAAGCTCTGCCGGCATGGAATCCATCTCGGTCTTTATCATTGCGCAGGCTTCATCCACAAGATCTATTGCCTTGTCCGGAAGGAACCTGTCAGAAATATATCTGTCAGAAAGAACAGCTGCGCTTACCAGGGCAGAGTCTGTGATCTTGACTCCGTGGAAGTTTTCATAGCGTTCCTCAATTCCCCTGAGGATAGAGATGGTATCCTCCACGGTCGGCTCGTTTACCATAACAGGCTGGAACCTTCTTTCAAGGGCAGCGTCCTTTTCAATGTATTTTCTGTATTCATCAAGTGTGGTTGCACCTATGCAGTGAAGCTCGCCCCTTGCAAGCATCGGCTTGAGCATATTTCCTGCATCCATTGAGCCCTCGCCGGCACCGGCGCCGACTATTGTATGCAGCTCGTCAATAAACAGGATTATGCGGCCGTCACTCTCTTTGACTTCCTGAAGTACAGCCTTCAGTCTTTCTTCAAACTCGCCTCTGTACTTTGCACCTGCAACCAGTGAACCCATATCCAGGCTGAATATGGTCTTATCCTTAAGGCCGTCAGGAACATCTCCTTTGACAATCCTCTGTGCAAGTCCTTCAACAACGGCTGTTTTTCCGACTCCCGGCTCACCGATGAGCACAGGATTGTTCTTCGTTTTCCTTGAGAGGATCATTATGACATTTCTTATCTCGCTGTCGCGCCCGATAACAGGATCCAGCTTCTGTGCCCTTGCCCTCTCAACAAGATCTGTTCCGTATTTTTCAAGGGCTTCATAGGTACCCTCAGGATTATCCGATGTGATCTTCTGATTTCCTCTTACCGTTGAAAGGGCTCTTAAGAAGCTTTCACGGTTGATGGAATAGGTTCTGAAGAGCTCCTTTATTTCCTTGCTGCCGCTGCTTATCATTGCAAGGAAAAGATGCTCAACCGAGACATATTCATCGCCCATAGCCTTTGCTTCATCCTCACCGGAAAGAAGTACTTTATTGAAGTCCTGGCCCACATGCTGCTGGCCGCCGCTCACCTTCGGTTTCTTTTCGATCAGCTTAAGAACGGCACCCTCAAAATCAGCTTCCTCAATGCCCATTTTTTCAATGAGTTTTGCAAGGAGGCTGTCTTCCTGTCTGAGAAGGGCATAAAGGAAATGCTCGCAGTCTATGCTCTGATTTCCGTATTCAATTGCAATCTTCTGGCAATCGTTGATCGCCTCAAGTGATTTCTGTGTAAATTTCTGGATGTTCATACACTATCACCCCGTTTCCGTAAGATCTGATATTACAGGAAATTTCAGCGGCCATAAGTAACCGCTGAACTTTTCTCTGTTCTATATGTGTTATAACACCTGTTTTTATTAATATCAAGTACTTTTTTATTTATTCTCCGCCGGCTCCTTTGCTTCTGCCTCTTTTTTCTCCTTTTCCTTTCTCTTTCTGTTAAGTGAACGGAAGAGGTTCTGCAGGATTGCAGCAGCAGGTATTGCCAGAAGCACGCCTATGATACCGAAAATGCCGCCCAGCACTATGATGCTTATAAGGATAAGCAGAGGCGAGATGCCAAGCTGTCCGGAGAAGAGCTTAGGCTTAATGATATATGCGTCAACAAACTGGAGTGCCACCGTGAATATTATGAATATAAGTGCCTGCCACGGATTGATCATGACCAGCAGGAATGCTCCTATCGCGCCGCCCACAATAGGGCCGAATGTAGGTACCAGGTTGGTCACGCCCACAGTCAGGGAAATGATTGATATATACGGAAGGCCGAAGATCAGCATCAGAATGGCATTTGCCACACCTATGATCATGGCATCCAGAAGGCTGCAGCAGATGTATCTTACAAGTATCTTATTGCTGTTGCTGCAGAAGCTGATAAAAGGCTCGTATCTCTTTTCCTTCAGCACAAAGAAGCAGAATCTCTTTGTTGTATCTACCACCCGGTTCTTGCCGATGAGGAAATATACAGCCAGGATCACGCTGATAACTCCGCTGATCACACCGTTTACAACTCCGCTGCCCACAGATACACCGGTCTCAATGATATTTTCACCTGAAAGGATGTTCTGCAGAAGCTTGACCAGCTCTCCGCCGAAGTCTGAAAAATTAATATCCTTAACGGCATTTTTGAGTATTCCGCCGCCAAAGCTCTTTATCCATTTTTCAAAATTGGCCATGTAGCTGTTCAGGTTATTTACAAGTGTCTCCAGACTGTCAATAAGCTGAGGGATGAGGATATACATAAGGCCTGCAATGAAAACCAGGATAGCAATAAGTGCCACCGTGATCGAAAGGTTTCTGGCAGCATTCCTGTTCTTCATCTTCTTGAAGATCGTCCTCTCCCAGAGGCGTACAAGCGGGTCAATGATATATGCGATGATAACGCCCGCAACAAGAGGCGTAATAATGCCCCACAGGAATTTGACTATCTTCCATACCGTGCCCAGATGCTGCAGTACAAAAAAGAGCAGCACTGCCACGCAGAGCGCGCATGCCATATGGAACCACGGCTGACTTTTAAGCTTCTGATACCATTTCATGTGTTTTACTCCTGGCTGGATAATTTTGCTGCCTGATCTGCAGCAATGCAGTTGTCAAGTATCTCAAAAATATCTCCGTCAAGAATGGCTTCAAGTCTGTATGACGTAAAGCCTATCCTGTGGTCTGTAACTCTTCCCTGCGGGAAGTTATAAGTCCTTATCTTTTCCGAGCGGTCGCCCGTTCCTATCTGGCTTCTTCTTTCAGCAGATTCTGCTGCCTGCTTTTTCTGAAGCTCAAGGTCATAAAGACGAGACTTGAGTACCTTCAGTGCCTTGTCCTTGTTCTTAAGCTGTGATTTTTCATCCTGGCAGGAAATGACTATTCCTGTCGGAATATGTGTCAGACGCACTGCCGAGTCTGTTGTATTTACGCACTGTCCGCCGTTTCCGGATGCGCGGAAAACGTCAAACTTGCAGTCGTTCATATCAATTTCAACATCAACATCTTCAGCCTCAGGCATAACGGCAACCGTCGCCGTTGATGTATGTATCCTTCCGCCCGATTCAGTAACAGGAACTCTCTGCACGCGGTGAACACCGCTCTCATATTTAAGCTTTGAATAGGCGCCCTGTCCGTTGATCATGAAGACCACTTCCTTAAATCCGCCAATTCCCATTTCATTAAGTGAAACTATGTCTGTCTTCCAGTTGTTTCTTTCTGCGTATCTGCAGTACATCCTGTAAAGCTCGGCTGCAAAAAGGGCTGCCTCATCGCCGCCGGCTCCGGCACGGATCTCAACAACAACGTTTTTATCATCGTTTTCATCCTTCGGAAGAAGAAGCACCTTGATCTTTTCTTCAATCTCCTCAACGTCCTTCTTTGCCTGTGCCAGCTCTTCCTTGGCCATTTCCTTCATGTCCTCATCGGTCTCTTCTTCGAGGATTTCAAGGCTGTCATCTATGGTCTGTTTTGCGTCCCTGTATTCTTTGTAGGCCTCAACGATCGGTGTGAGGTCGCTCTGTTCCTTCATCAGTTTTCTGAACAGATTCTGATCGGATGTGATTCCCGGGTCGTTCAGCTGCGCAAGTATTTCTTCGTATCTTTCTTCAATTGTTTTAAGTTTGTCAAACATTCTTCTTTCCTGTTACCACGCGGGAGAGCCCGCAAAGATCCTTTATTGTTTTTATTTCCGTAAAACCGGCCTGATCCATGAGTGCCGTAACTGCATCTGCCTGGCTGCAGCCTATCTCAAGTGCAAGATGGCCCTCTGCATTCAGGTGGCTGAAAGCCTCCGGTATCAGTCTTACATATATATCAAGTCCTTCCCTGCCTGCCGTAAGCGCCAGCTTCGGCTCGTGCTCCCTGACTTCAGGCATGAGGCTTTCATATTCTTCCTCCGTTACATAAGGAGGGTTTGAAACTATAAGGTCAAACATCTCTCCTTGCATTTTTTCAAAAAGGTTGCTTTGGAAAAACCTGATTTCAGCTTCGTTGGCTTCAGCGTTTTTCTCTGCCGTTAAAAGAGCATCCTCCGAAATATCTGCCGCGCAAAGCTTTGCATCCGGGCGAAGCTTTTTAAGTGCCACCGCTATACATCCGCTTCCGGTACACATATCAAGCACGCTTCCGCCGTTTGGGATAAGCTTCAGTGCTTCTTCCGCCAGAACCTCTGTATCCAGCCTCGGGATAAGCACTTTTTCGTTCACGCTTATTGTATATCCCATAAAATCAGCCGTCCCCGTAAGATACTGGCACGGAACATGACCTGCTCTTTTTTCGATAAGATCCATGTAGGCCTTCTCCGCCTCAGGCTGAACCTCTCTTTCCTTATTCAGGAGATAAAGGCTTCTGTTCTGCCCCGTAATGTATTCAAGCAGCCAGAACGCATCCACTGAAGGTGAATCTATCCCTTCCTCATCCAGACGTTCTGTCCCTTCCGAATACAGTTCCCTCAGCTTCATTCTTCCGGAACCTCATAACCCTGTTCTTTAAGATAAGCCTTCCAGTCAAAGACTGCCTCTACTGAGCAGATGGCAACCTCAACCATATCGGCTGTCGGCTCTTTTGTGGTGAGTCCCTGGATCCACAGTCCCGGTTTACTTAAGATGCCGGCAAGCTTTGAGTCGGAATTTCCGGCCCACTGTATGACCTCAAATGAAAGTCCTGCAATTATCGGTATAAGAAGAAGCCTTACGCCGAGCCTTAAAAGTCTGTTATCAAATTTAATAAAGAAACCTATGATTATGAATACGATAATGCTTATGAAAAGAACAAAGAAAATGAAGCTTGTGCCGCATCTTCTGTGCTCCTTTGATGATGCCATGGCGTTTTCGACAGTGAGAGGTTTTCCGCTCTCAATGCAGTTTATGCACTTATGCTCAGAGCCGTGGTACATGAAGGTTCGCTTTATGTCCTTCATTAAAGAAATGGCTGCAATGTAGCCGATGAAAATGGCCAGTTTCAGTACTCCCTCTATCACGGCCAGCAGTGTGCTGCTTTCACTTCCGAAGAGCTTCAGTATGCCTGATGCTGCGTAATACGGAAGTATCATGAAAATAGCAACTGCCAATACCAGTGACAGGGCAACTGTGCCGAACATCATTGCACCCTCACTCTTGCTTCCTTTTTCTATTCCCGCATCCTCTTCAAAAAAGCTTGCGGAAAATGTAAGTGTTCTTATTCCGATGACCAATGATGATATGAAGGAAGCCATTCCGCGGATCACCGGCCAGCCGAATACGGGGCTGATGTCCTTTGGCATGGTGGCCTTCTGCCTGCCCACTGCAATGTTTCCGTCCGGTTTTCTTACCGCAACCGCTATATCATTTTTGTGGCGCATCATTACGCCTTCTATTACCGCCTGTCCTCCGATTCCGGATGATTTCATTTTTCCTCCTGTATATGCAAAGCCGCTGAGAAGGGTATCCCTTTCAGCGACAAAAAATAAAAGGCTAAGACAAATTCTCCGTATCGCTACGGAGAATCTACTCAGCCTTTTTCAAATAAGCTATTTATCCTGTGATAAATTATATTTACGGTTGAACATTTCAACACGTCCACGTGCACGTGTTGCCTTCTGCTGTCCTGTATAGAAAGGATGGCACTTTGAGCAAACTTCAACGTGGATCTCATCCTTAGTTGAACCTGTAACGAAAGTATTGCCACAGTTGCAAGTTACTGTGCACTCATGATACTTAGGATGTATTCCGTCTTTCATCTTTTTTCACCTCTTCCTGTTTCGAATAAGCCTATGTATTCTATCATAGCCCCCATTCATATGCAAGCTTGATTTTTAAAACAATTTCATTTTTCTGATCATCTGCACAAATTCTGTATTTGATCTGGTTTTTACGAACAGATCCAGTACTTTTTCGGTGCTTTCTTCTGCCCTCAGGCCGCCTGTTGCCTTGCGCACCGCATATACTGCTTCCTGTTCTTCCTGGGTAAGAAGCAGATCCTCTCTTCTTGTTCCGCTCTTTGAGATGTCGATTGCAGGGAAGATTCTCTTTTCCTGAAGCTTTCTGTCAAGGATGAGCTCCATGTTTCCTGTGCCTTTGAACTCCTCATATACAACATCATTCATCTTGCTTCCGGTATCAACAAGTGCTGTTGCAAGTATTGTAAGGCTTCCGCCCTCACGTATGTTTCTTGCAGCTCCGAAGAAGCGCTTCGGGCTGTAGAGGGCAGCC
This sequence comes from Lachnospiraceae bacterium, assembly GCA_045640845.1. Taxonomy (GTDB): domain Bacteria; phylum Bacillota; class Clostridia; order Lachnospirales; family Lachnospiraceae; genus RGIG5612. The sequence continues at coordinate 117 of JAZUFV010000012.1, read as the reverse complement.
GGATCAAGACCGCCTGAAAGTGTACGTCCGCTTGGTGATACGAGGAGGTTATATGCCCTTGCCAGCCTTGTAATGCTGTCAAGAAGTATTATTACATCCTGCTTCTGCTCAACCAGC
>JAZUFV010000011.1:0-6629 GCA_045640845.1 Lachnospiraceae bacterium | reverse complement strand
TTACTTTCATTTTATTTTCGCCCGTTGCCGCCGCATACACAGCGGCACTTTAATTTTTATTTCATCTGTAGTCTACAGTTTAAAAATCTCAAGGGCGTCACAAAATGGAACTTTTACACCGAGTTAGCGGATTTTTTTATTTTTTTTCGTTATTTTTTTCGTTACCTTTTTTCTTTCTGAGCAAAAGTACCACAACAATTACAGCAGCTGCCGCGCAAAGTATCACAATGTAAAGGACACTGTTGGAGTGATCGCCTGTATTGATATGGATAATCTCTGTAACGATCTCAGTTTCTGTCTCTTCAGGAATATCTCCCTCTTTGTATATGCCGGCATCCCATGTCATGTCGCTCTCGCCCGGATCAAGGAAAGTTGCTTCCGTGAAACGGAACAGGATTCCGTCTATTCTCTTTTCGGCAATCGCATCAGAATCAACTGCGCGGTCATTCTTCTGGTTAGGCAGTGTAACCTTCCAAGGATCAACGATCTCAAAGCCCACACGGTAGAAGTTTGACATAAGTCCGGTAAAGATATACCTGCCGTTTTCGTCAGTTCTGGTCTCAGCAATTGTCTCCCACTCGCCGTCATCAAAGATATTAAGTGACTTGCATCTCTGAAGGATAACCCTTATTTCAGGAACACCCTTCTCGTTCTTATCCTGAATGCCGTTGATGTTCTCATCGTGCCATACATAGTCACCTATCTCGCACGGCTCGTAATCGTAATAGATACCTGCGTCGATAGTCATGTCTTTTCCGCCGTAGGTGAGCTTTCCGCTCTCGGAGATAGTTGTTGATGCATAACCTTTTCCGATCAGGTACTCAGGAGTGATATCGGAATCAATGCTGTCGTCTGAGCCTTCCATATACTTTGTAAGCTTTGCGGTAACAGGTGTTGCAAATACCATCCGGTAGTCAACATCATAGTACTTTGGATCACTGTACCTGAGTCCCCTGAACTCATAGCGGCCGGCTGCGTTTGTAACCGTTACGGTCACATCTTCCCATTCTCCGCCGTTCAGCTTCTGCTGAAGGGTTACCATTATGCCGGGGATAGGTTCCTCATCTTCATCCTGAAGACCGTTCCTGTTGGAATCAACCCAAACATAATCGCCCACAGATGCCAGCTTGTTTGCGCCTGCATCGTGTGTAAGATCCGCAGTATTTGAAGGAAGCTTTATGATATCCGAGAATCCGGAATTTCCTGTCTCATCATCATAATATCTCGTCTCTGAATCCAGAAGGTCTCCGCCTACACCGAACTTGACTGCAGCATATTCATCCGGATAATCAAAGTGGATCTGATAGCTTCCAGCCTCAAGATGGTCAAACAGATATCTTCCGTCTTCACCGACTGTTGCTTCAGCAACCGGCTCTTCTGACCTTTCGCCTGTCAGCTCATCAACGGTATACAGCTGAACCACGGTTCCAGGAAGCGGATATCCAGGATTGCCAATACTCTTTTCATCGTCGATCGACCGCTTGTTATCGTAATCCATGTCATCGAAGATGAATCCGCCCAGTGCACTGTAAACAGTAAGGCCTGCGTCAATCGTCATGTCATCTTCAAACAGGGTGACAACATCAGATGCCATAACCTGTGTTCCGGTATGGATCACTTCCTTGCCGTCGATTGTCTCTTTTGAAACAAGATTTGCAGCATTGGAATCTGTTCCGGAAGCCTTTCCGCTTACATCATCCTGATATGGCTCTGTGAATGTGTAAATTGATGTATGTCCGCCCTCAATTGCAGGAAGGCCTTCTGTATCAAATACTACAACATAGTATCCTTTGTACAGGTCTTCAAAGATATAGTATCCGTCAATTCCTGTCTCGTCATTGTGGGCTGTCTCTGTAACACGGATTGGCTCCTTGCCCTCAATGGTATCATTCTCGTCCTCAAGCATGTAAAGCCTTACCTTTACTCCGTTGATTCCGACCTCGCTTGAATCCTGGATACCGTTCTTATTTGAATCGATCCATACATAGTCGCCAAGCTTTACAAGCTGTGTATAACCGGCGTCTATTGTCAGATTGTTCTCGCCGATAAGCTTGCCCTGAGTGTCAATGCCCATCGTCAGTGAAACAACATCTGTTACTCCGGTATCGTTGATATTTGAATCAAGTCCATCATTGACATCTCCGCGTACATACCTGCGCGTTGCGGCGTACTCATCAGGAATCTCAAATTCAACATAGTAATCAAAGTACTCTGTGCCTATATAGAACTTAGGATTTGTCGGATCTGCCGCATATCCTGCAGGATCAGCATCCACAGCCTTCTGATCAATATAGTTGCAAGGAAGCTCATCAAAGAGATACTCGCCCTTTGTGCCAGTCCTTACTGTATCAGTACCAAGTGAATACCATGCAGCATCTGCATCGGTCGTGTAAGTACATCCGACGCCTTCACCCACTCTGTACCTGGCCTCGCCGTCAATAAGGATCCTTGTCCTTCTGTAAAGCTTGACTTCAATATCTCTTGCAGGGATATCGTCTTCATCCTGAAGTCCGTCGCCGTTTGTATCATAGAATGCATAGTCACCGATTGAGCCGGTTACCATGTATTCATCTGCCATTACCTGATTTGAAGAAATCAGTTCCGCAGCTTCAACAGGTTTTCCGTCATAAGCTGCATTCTCTCTTACTACCATTCCGGCAGATGTATTGCCGATAAGTGCAAACTCATATGCTTCCATCTGCTCTGCCGTGTAACCCGGAGCCCTCATTTCAATAATGACATCATAGATATCACCAACCTCAAAGAGATGTCCCTCGTCAAAGGTTACATCAACACCGATTGCCGTTACCCTTGAAAGATCAACGTTTGATCCGTTCCATGCAACCCAGCCTGCGCCCCAGTTTGAAGCTCCGGCAGCTGTTCCCTTGTTGGTGATCATGCTGACATCAGCCGCATCTCTTTCAGCCCATGAGTTCTCACCCTCGCCGTCAACATAAAGGTAAACTGTAGGATGTGAGCCTTCCGGCACGCCAGGGATAACATTGAGCAGTCTTACCGGTTCATATTCATGCCCTGTATAGGTATCTGTTCCTTCAGGGATCTTTGTTGCCCTTGAGTCATATACATCAGGAGCAATGTATTCATATGTATCCCCGTTGAACGGCAGTATATCAACTAATCTTGTTTCCTTGGCATCTTCACTTGCATTCTGAAGTGAGAGCTTGTAATAAATCGTATCGCCAGGCTTGAAGGTTGTCCTGTTAAGCGTCCATCCGTCAATGCCGTTCGGACTGATGTACTTCTTCAGCTTAACCTGTGATGTTCTTGAAATGTGAAGCTCAGTGCTGTTAAGAAGGTATGATCTTCCTTCTTCACCCTGGGTCTTTTCTTCATCTTCCTTATCTTCGTCAACGATATCGTCAATATCGCCCTCGCCTGTTACAACATGCTGGGTCCCCGCAGGAATGTAGCTCATGCCCGTAGGGTTTTCAGCCGTTAACGGAAGCTGGAATTCGCTGCCGATATATCCGTAGTTATAAAGGTTGATCGTTGTTGCAGGAACCTGAAGGTCAATATCAGCAACATACTTCAGGCTTATGCTCTGTCCAGGTCCGAGCATCGGTACCTGAGCAGGATCAAACTTAACTGCGTATTTGTTATAAGTGTAAAGTACCTTGCCTGTGCTCTCGTCAACCACATCAACAGGAATAGGATCTGAAAGCATGCACTGGATAACATCCGTTCTCTTTGATCCATCCGGCATCGGGGTTGCAAGTGTTGCAAGCACACCCTTTGACAGAGGTCCGCTGGCTGTATTTGCGGATGTGTTCAGCTGTGTATATGCAGGAACCGTGATGGCCATTACAGGGTTCTTAAGCTGTGCTTCTTCAGGTGAATCCGAAGGAACGCTGCCCACCGTCAGGAAGTTGATGCTCTCACCTGAGTAATAAACATGTCTTCCGTCATCTCCGGTGATCTCATCCGTAAGAGTCAGCTTAGGAAGCGCATCTGTGCTCAGTTTCATGTTGAACATCGCATAGCTTTCAACCGTTCCTGCTATTCTGTCTATAACGGCCTGTTCGCTGGTATACTCAACCGGATTACCGGTCTTATCAAGACGTTCTATCGTCCAGTCAAGACGAACGTCGTTTCTTATTCTTCTGACCTCATTTTCAAGGTTCTCCTGTTTTGCAGGTCTCTGCTTGAAGGTGATGTTCACTTCAACATCGCCTGCAGTGAAGTGTTCCTGAACACCGGTAAAGATCACGCGGTATGCAACAGTTCCCTCAGGAAGGGCAACCGTTGTCTTCTCTGTACCATCGGCAAACGCAACTTTGTTTCCGGTAAACTTGGTCCACTCTGCTGCTGTATTTCCGAGTTTTACTTCAATCTCTTCGGAAACAGCGGTTCCGTCTTCATTTGCTGAAGGATAAAGGGTTACGGTGTTCATCACATAATCATCTGATGTCCATACCTTTTCTCCGTCAACAACCTGCTGCAGGTCTGCAGTCGTCTCAATGTACTGTGTGCCTTCCTTATTAAGCATGTAATACTTAATGGTTTCATCTGTAATGATGAATTCCCTGGCCGGTACATCGTTCTTATTTGCGGCATTTGTAAGGCCTGTGATAAGGAATGATGCGTTTACATCTTCAAGAGCCAGGCGGTTCGCTGATGCATCCGGATTGCCCTCACTGTGAGTATATTCCTCATCATCTGTTACCTTTACATACTTCTTAACGCTGCTTGTAAATGCATTGATATCAATGATCTTCGTATTTGTGAATGCAGCGTGGTCAACGATGTTTCCTTCAGTATCTTCTTCAGACTCGGTAAATGTATAGTCTTTTGTTCTTAAGCCTGAAACATGAACGTCAAATTCAAGGTCATTAAACCGCTCATCCAGCGAATAATCATCAAGGGTCTCGATTTCCTTAACGGTGTAGTCACCGATAGGCAGAAGCTTTGTATATGCATAGCCCGGCTTATCGTTGTTTGCGCCGGTGATAATGGTATCAACAAGCTCATCTGTGCCCTTCCTGTAAACTTCAAACCTGACACCATCCAGAGGAATCAGATTTCCTTCCGGATCCTGCCAGTTCTTGAATACACCCAGCACACCCTTGTTAACGTTATCCGTAATTTCATACTCAACCAGAGTTTCGTTGTAATCATCGGTATATGCAACCTCAACCACTCTTGCCTGAAGCTTATATCCGTCAGGAGCGGCCGTTTCAACTACAACATACTTGCCCGGCTCAAGCTTATCCCACTGAACTGTTCCATCCGGGGCTGTCTGCGATTCCCCGATCACATCGCCAAGATAAGCGTCAATGTCATACTCGTCATAGCTGTCAACTTCCTGTATGAGAGTTCCGCCTTCGGCAACAACGGTTCCTGACTTGGCCTGTGAAAGCTTATAAAGCCGGAATTTTGCGTCCTTCAGCAGGGCACCGTTCTGTCCCTTCTTTGTGAGCTTAAGGTTACGGTAAATTCCGTCTATCTGCACAAGGGCACTTCCGTCTGTCTTTACGGTTGTAGTAATGGCGTTGCTGACCGTAAATTCAATAGGAGTCTCATCTGCCAAGAAGTAGACCAGTTCATGTGCATTGTTTGTTGTATAGTCAGGAGCCTTTACTTCAACCAGTTTATAATCACCGGCAGTTAACTGTCCTGATTCGTATCCGTCTTTTGACACCTTGATGAGATTTATTTCTGCATCATCTGCTGCCTCCGGATTGCTCTTAAGCTGCTCCCACTCGCCGGCTTCATTCTTCCTATAGAGCTTATATGCTGCTCCGTCAAGCTTTACGGAAGCCGTGCCGTCCATAGTTTCCTTGAAGAACCTGAATCGGCCGAATGAAGCATCGTTCAGGATTGCTCCCTTGCTTCCGGCTGAAGTGAATTCCTTGTTTTCTGCGCTTGGCAGAATGCGTACATGGATGGCGGCGATGAATGAACCGTCTTCCTGTTCAATCTTTTCAACATAATTTCCGTCGCCGGCATCAGTCATCTGGGCTTCTTTAAATACTGCAGAGTAGCTGCCCGCATATTCCTCAAGAAGGATATAATCACCCTCTTCAAGGTTTGCAAAGGATACTCTTCCGTTTTCGTCAGTTGAAGCTGCTCCGATAAATGTATCACCTGCAGGCTTCATTGTGGCTTTGTTATATACTGAGCCGCTGTAAAGCTCGAATGTGATAGGTTCCGCCGGTTTTACGGTTCCTGTTTCACCGTTATCGCCTATCCAGTTAACAAGCTTATCTATGCTGAGGCTTCCCAGTTTTATATTTCTGATCGATGCGTCCAGAGTAAAGGTATAAGTACTTCCGCTCATTGTTGCGTAGTCGCCCACCTCTATCCTGTAGATATTCGGCCAAGGGTTTGCATCATCTGCTGCGGTGTGGTCTGCCGGATTCCAGTAGTTAGCCTTTCCTTCATCTGCAGGATCTGCGCTCTGCAGTATGTAGCCGGCAGGAACTTCATATTCCCTGATGAAATATGTGCCCTTAGGCAGATTGCCAAACGTTACCTGACCGCTTGCATTTGTTGTTTTTCTGTTTGCAGACGGTACATCTGTAAATTTATCGGTATTCTTTGCAGAATCCAGATTTCCGAAGATTGCAAATTTAACACCCTGGATAACCTCTGTACCCGCTGCATCACCA
>JAZUFV010000010.1:0-3350 GCA_045640845.1 Lachnospiraceae bacterium | reverse complement strand
TGATGAGTTGCCCCAGATTGATGAGCAGCCTGTTGCGTTTGCAATGTATGCCCTGTCACCGAAGAGCTGAGTCATAAGCTTAACATAAGGTGTCTCTCCGCAGCCTGCGCATGCGCCTGAGAACTCAAGGTAAGGCTTTCTGAACTGTGAGCCCTTAACTGTGGTCTCTTTGAATTTCTCAGAAACTTCTTTCTTCTTTGGAACGCTCTCACCGAAAGCGAATATCTCCTGCTCTGCCATCTGTGTCTCGGCAGGAGCAAGTGTAAGAGTTTCCTTCTTGTTGTTGCCTGGGCAGATGTTTGTGCAGCTTCCGCAGCCTGTGCAGTCAAGAACTGAAAGTGTCATACCGAACTTGTATCCCGGAAGTCCGATGGCGTCCTTCATCTTCATTCCTTCAGGTGCATTTGCAGCTTCCTCTGCTGTCATAATGACAGGACGGATTGCAGCGTGAGGACATACATATGAGCACTGGTTGCACTGGATGCAGCCTTCAGGATTCCAGCAAGGAACGTCAACTGCAATGCCGCGCTTCTCAAATGCTGCTGTGCCTGATGGTGTGTAGCCGTTCTGATAATCAAGGAATGCAGATACAGGGAGCTTGTTTCCTTCCTGTGCCGAAACTGCATTCTGGATGTTGTTTGCAAAATCTACTGCTTCTTTTCTGCTGCCTGTATGAATAACGCCCAGAACCTCATCTTCTGCATTTTTCCACTCAGCAGGAACTTCAACCTTAATAACCTGCTTAGCGCCTGCGTCAATTGCAGCATAGTTCATGTTAACTATATCATCGCCCTTACGTCCGTAAGTCTTCTTTGCAGCCTCTTTCATAAGGCGGTTTGCTTCGTCGGCAGGGATGATGTTTGCAAGCTCGAAGAAAGCGCTCTGAAGGACAGTGTTGATCCTTCCGCCAAGGCCTATTTCCTTACCGATCTTAATGCCGTCGATGGTGTAAAGATTGATATTATGCTCAGCAATATATCTCTTTGCCTGGCCCGGAAGATGCTCTGAAAGTTCATCAACATTCCATGGGCAGTTAAGAAGGAATGTTCCTCCGTCCTTGATATCCTGGACCATGTTGTACTTGCGTACGTATGATGAGTTATGGCATGCAACAAAGTCTGCCTGGTCGATAAGATATGTGCTCTTGATAGGGCTCTTTCCGAAACGGAGGTGGGAAACTGTTACGCCGCCGCTCTTCTTTGAGTCATAATCAAAATATGCCTGTGCATACTGGTCTGTATTGTCACCGATGATCTTGATGGAGTTCTTGTTGGCACCGACTGTTCCGTCAGCTCCCAGGCCCCAGAACTTGCAGCAGATGATGTCTGCAGGAACTGTAACCGGGTTGAATGATGCATCAAGAGAAAGGTTGGTAACATCATCTTCAATACCGATGGTGAATTTTTCTTTTTCTGTATTTCTGAATACGGCGATGATCTGTGCAGAATTTGTATTCTTGCTGCCAAGGCCGTAACGTCCTGAGAATACAGGAGTATCCTTGAACTTGCTGTCTTTCAGTGCTGCAACAACATCAAGGTAAAGAGGCTCGCCTACTGAACCCGGCTCTTTTGTTCTGTCAAGAACGCTGATGCGCTTAACAGTCTCAGGGATTGCAGCAATAAGATGCTCTGCTGAGAAAGGTCTGTAAAGACGTACCTTTATAACGCCCACCTTTTCTCCGTTCTTGTTAAGGTAATCAACAACTTCTTCTGCTGTCTCGCATACAGAACCCATAGCAATGATAACGTGCTCGGCATCAGGTGCTCCGTAGTAATTAAAGAGGCCGTAGTTTGTGCCGATCTTCTCATTGACTTTGTTCATATACTCTTCAACGATTGCCGGAAGAGCTTCATAATGACTGTTTGCAGCTTCTCTTACCTGGAAGAAGATATCAGGGTTCTGGGCACTGCCCATCTGTGAACCTCTTTCAGGGTTGAGTGAAGATGCCTTGAAAGCCTTGATGGCATCCATAGGAGCCATATCCTTAAGGTCTTCATAGTCCCATACTTCAATCTTCTGGATCTCGTGTGATGTTCTGAATCCGTCAAAGAAGTTTACAAAAGGAACGCGGCCCTTAAGTGCTGCGCAGTGTGCAACAGGTGTAAGGTCCATAACTTCCTGAACGCTTGATGCGCAGAGGAATGCGAAACCGGTCTGACGGCATGCATAAATATCTGAATGATCACCAAAGATTGAAAGTGCGTGGGTTGCAAGTGCACGTGCCGATACATCGATAACGCACGGAAGCTGCTCGCCCGCAATCTTATACATGTTAGGGATCATCAGAAGAAGACCCTGCGAAGCCGTAAATGTGGTTGTAAGAGCTCCGGCTGCAAGTGATCCGTGAACAGCGCCTGCTGCTCCTGCTTCACTCTGCATTTCCGTAACAGCTACTTCGCGGCCGAAAATATTTTTAAGTCCTTCAGCTGCCCACTTATCAGCGAGCTCGGCCATAACTGAAGATGGTGTTATAGGATAGATGGCAGCGACATCTGAGTATGCGTATGAAACATGAGCCGCAGCTGTGTTTCCATCCATAGTTTTCATTTTTCTGGACATGATTATCCTCCTGTTAAAAATTCCCAAACATATAGAACCAATTTATTATAACCGCATTTATATGTTTGATACCGTACTTAATAAAAACAATTCGTTCCCTTTATATTGTACTAAAAAAATACAATATGTACATTGTATATTGTACTGAAAAAAAACAGCTTATCAAGCTTTGTTTGGTGATTTTTTCGCCCGGCAATTTTCCGTTTACTTAATCAAATTGTTTATGTATAATGATGACAGGCCGCATCAGGCCTCACGTTTCCCTCTCAGGGAAATGAATTCTCACTTTTATTTTATGTATGCCCGGAAGGGCCGGTCTCTGTCCGGGCGGAAAGGATTGTTTATGAAATTAAATTATGATGAGTTTAAGGATACACTTGTATCCGAGCTCAGAAACCGGCTTCCGGAGGACGTACGGCTTGTTTTCAGCTCCGTTCCCAAACTCAACGGATGTGTTCTTGAGGCTATGCTGCTGCAAAGAAATGAAGCCAAGGCCAGCCGCACATTTTACTTTGAAAGACTGTACGAATGCTATAAGGCGGGTTCCTCCGCATGGAACATTGCCGGCATGATCATTGAAAGCCTTGATGAATACAGCCCCATCGAGGACGTGGACGAAGACTTTTTCTTCAACTTTGATAATGTGAGGAATTCCCTCTGCATCAGACTGGTTAATTACGGGCTTAATGAAAAATTGCTTGAGACTGTTCCCCACTTCAGGATACTGGACCTGGCAGTAATATTTTCACTTGTTATTGACAGCGGCAGGGACCGCGGCCAGGTTATTGTCA
>JAZUFV010000009.1:0-5533 GCA_045640845.1 Lachnospiraceae bacterium | reverse complement strand
CAGTTCCTTATTATCAAGAGCACGTATACGTCTTGTTGCTTCGTAACCATCCATAACAGGCATCTGAACATCCATGAGGATCAGATCATAATCTCCCGGAGCAGACTCCTGCACCTTGCCCAGAGCAATTACTCCGTTTTCTGCGATTCCTGCAATAATGCAGCCTTCGTCTTCAAGGATTTCCTGTGCTATCTCCCGGTTCAGCTCGTTATCGTCAACAAGAAGTATTTTTATTCCCTTTAATACATCTGTATCAATGTTCCGGGCTTTTCCGTTTTTAAGGCGGCCTATTTCTTCTTTATCTGCAATCTTCAGATCAAGGGTAACCACAATATCCGTGCCTTTTCCCGGTTCACTGCTGATTTTTATATTTCCGCCCATGAGCTCGACCAGCTTGCCTACTATAGACATTCCGAGGCCCGTACCCTGCGTTTCTTTTGTTATGGAATCATCACTGCGGGCAAACTGTTCGAAAATGTGTTCTACAAACTCCTTTGACATTCCAATGCCTGTATCTGATACACATATCTCATATCTGCCGTATCCCGGCCTGTCAGATTCTGTCTGGCGCATGGTATGTGTTATGGTTCCGCCGTTCGGTGTGTATTTTACGGCATTTGAAATCAGATTCAGCATGATCTGCCGGAGTTTCAGACAGTCATACCTTACCACGGTGTCCCGCATGCCATCAAAATTGACATTAAAAGTCAGGTTCTTCTGCTGCATGCTGACTTCAAAAACATCACAGAGTTTATATGCTCTTTCCCGGATGTCATAGACGTCCTCATCAAGCTCAACCTTATCAGATTCAATCCTGGCCATGTCAAGGACATCGTTTATCAGTGAAAGCAGATATTCCCCTGAAGATCTGATCTTTTCAGCACTGTCCCTGACAAGTTCTGTATCATCTATATGTTTGATCAGCCTGTCTGAGTAACCAAGGATCGCGTTCATCGGTGTGCGGATATCATGGGACATATTGAAAAGGAATGTTGATTTGGCTTTATTGGCAGCCTCCATTTTCCGGCTGTATTCCCTTTCCTTTGCAACCTCGTCAGTTATATCCATAAAGCCTGCTGTTGCCCTGGTATTATCAGCACCGCGGACTATGACGGCGCGGACAGTCTTTTCTATCGGTCCGAATACCTCGCGGACTGTAAAAGATATTTCCCGTTCTGTCTTTAAACGTTCTTTCAGATAATTACTGTCAGACATCCGGGTTATCAGTTCCCTGTCATCAGGATGAATATGATTTTCAATAAAATTCATCATATCTTCCCTCCGGCCGTTTTTACTGAAGACATCCGCAAAGTCATGCTGCATATGAAGTATTTCAAAAGTATCCGCATTAAGATCTACTATGTACGCAGACTGAAAGCTCTTGAGGAAGTATCCCAGATACACATTTTTCTCCTCCAGGGCCATTTCAGCTTTCTTATCTGCAGTGACATCCAGCACTCCTATGACCAGCTTCTTTGTTCCGTCTGCATCTTCAAACGGGACCAGACGGTTTTTCATATAAACGCATTCATCTCCGTTGCCGGTCGGCCACCGGATGATGAATTCCTTCGGCTGTCCGGACTCAAGGACGGCAACAAGATTGTCCTTTGAATACATTGCATCAATGAGCGGCTTATCATCCGGATGAACTATGGAACCGCTTCTTTCGGCAACATCCTGATAGAAATTTATTGTACTGTAATCTCTCTCCTCATCTCCGTCAAAAGCATTACCGGCGTAAGAAGAGAAACTGCCGGTATACGGATCAAGAAAATATACCTGGATAAAGTTATCTGCAAGGGAAGCAAGCAGATCCGTAAGATTTTTCTTTTCGTAATGAGTCAGGGCAGTAACATTCTGGTGGGTTCCCTCAATACGTATACCTTTTGTATATGCGTAATTGCGCACACCTCCGCAGCGGACGATCCATGTCTCACCGTTCGGATGATGCCACGGATACTGTACTTCCGCATGGATGCCTGAAATCATTTTTTCAACTGCTTCTGTAACTTCGCCGTAATGATCCGGATCTATATGATCGTACCAGGCATGATACGTATCCTCAGGAGCAATATGATGGTCCAGGCCGATCAGCTTCAGCATGGCGTCATTGGCATACATTCTCGGCTCGCTGCCTTCGTCAAGTTCAAAAGCCCAAAGACCTATATTTGCTTTTTCAAAAATATCTGAAGATAATGCTATAGCACCTAATTTTTCCATAACAAGACCTCATTCATTTTTAAATTTCTATAAATAAGTATAAACCGTCAAACAGTAAAATCAAGATTCTAAGGGTTGGTCCTTACCACTGCAAAAATGTCCGCGCTTTTATTTCATAAATTTAATAAGGGTATTTATAAGCTTTTCAATATCAATAGGTTTTGCAAGATGCTCATTCATTCCGGCAGCCATGGCATTTTTTCGGTCTTCCTCAAATGCATTAGCAGTCATGGCAATAATCGGCAGTGAAGACTTTACCGGATCATCAAGGTCCCTGATCAGCTTAGTTGCTTCATACCCATTCATTCTCGGCATCTGAACATCCATAAGAATCAGGTCATACTGTCCCGGAGCTGCATTTTTCACCATATCAACAGCAATATCACCGTCCTCAGCCATTTCAACTATAACGCCGTTTTCAGACAAGATTTCCTCTGCTATCTCACGGTTCATTTCATTGTCTTCAACAAGAAGTATCTTCATGCCGTCAAGGCTCACATGGTTTTCAGTGCCGGCTTTTTCAACTGTGGTCTCAGCTTCTGTTTCCCACTTCATCGGTATACTTACGGATATAGTGGTCCCTTTTCCCTTTTCTGACTGAATATCAATAGTGCCGCCCATAAGATCTGTCAGCTGCTTTACGATTGACATTCCAAGACCGGTCCCCTGGATCTTACTTACAGTAGACGTATTCTCGCGTGAAAATTCATCAAATATATGCTCCAGGAATTCCCTGCTCATTCCGATTCCCGTGTCACTGACGGTAAATACATAGTTTCCGTACCCCGGTCTGCTGCATTCCTTTTCTTCAATGCAGTAGTCAACACTTCCGCCTTCAGGCGTATATTTCAATGCATTACCGATTATGTTAGTGGTGATCTGTTTCATTCTGTCTGCATCGGTAATGACATTGTTATGCAGAATGTTCTTTGTCGTAACCGTGAATTTAATGCCGTTTGCTTCTGCCTGTTCACTGTAAAGTGTACGGAGAATATCGGCTCTTTCCAGAACATTTGCCTTTTGCTCTGACAGAACTACCTTGCCGGACTCAATGCGGGACATTTCCAGAACCTGGTTGATCAGTGCCAGCAGCTGGTTTCCTGCCGTTTCGATCTTATCAAGATAATCGGCAATTTTTTCCTTATCATCCAGATGTTTTTTAGCCATCGTGGTAAAGCCGGTAATGGCATTCATCGGTGTCCGGATATCATGTGACATATTAAACAGGAACGATGACTTGGCCCGGCTTGCCACCTCAGCTTTATCCAGTGCCACCAGCTCCCGCTTGGTCTCCTCATCAACATTGTGGAAACCGGCGATTACATGGTCATCGGAATTCTCGTCCTTAACAAATTTTGCCTGATAATAAGTTGTCTCGCCGTTAATGAGTGTTCGGAAGTTTACGTAATATACACCGTCTCTGTTTACGCTTTCATGAACAATGTCTTCTCTTGTAGCCTCATAAAATTCCTGCCGGTCATCCGGATGCATAACAGTTTCGATCAGCGTGTCAAGGCGTTCACCAAAGTTATTGATAGTTGACCAGTTTGGAATATGTTTTTCAAACAACGGATCAAAACGGTAGTGAATCTCACTACTGTCTTTGAAACCGACATAAACCACGCATCCAAAGTCATCAGACAGGCCGGATATAACGGCACGGTCACGGGCATCTGCTGCCTCTCTTTCAAGCTCTGCACGGATTTCCTTGTTTCTGTTGGCAAAACCAAGAGCTACTGCTTCCGGATTTTCTTCTTCTCCTACCTTAACGAACTTCATTTCAGAATAAGCGCCCTCATTATCCATGTACTGTGTAATGAAGGTTTTCTTATCCCCCAGTTCCTTCAGAATATTGTAGACAGAGCCTGCCTCCAGCATTCTTTCCTTGTCATCAGGGTGTACAAGTGTATCTACATACATCTTGTATGCATCGCTGTATTTTATGCCGCTTCGGAAGATCTTACCAAACTCGGTCTCTGTCGCCTCATTCATTGTATACGGATCGAGCTCACCCGTAGTAAGGTCAATGTAATAAACAGACGAGTACTCGGATGCCAGGATCTCAATGATATCGATATTTCTCTGCAGGATCTTTGCTTCTTCCTCTTTGGCACGAAGCTCCTCATCTTTATCGGCAAAACCGAGCGCAACAGCCTTTGGAACCCCTTCTTCATTACCTACTTTTACGAACTTCATTTCAGAATAATGACCTTCCGCATTCCTGTATGTTGTAAGGAAAGTCTTCTTATTCCTCAGTTCCTTCATGATATTACCGATGGAACCGGCTTTCAGCATCATCTGCTTGTCTTCGCTGTGGATAAGCGTATTTACATACAGGCGGTATGCATCGCTGTACTGGATTCCGCTTCGGAAGATCTTACCGAACTCAGTCTCTGTCTCTTCGTTCATGGTATATGGGTCAAGCTCGTCGGTAGTAAGGTCTATATAATAAACAGAAGAATACTCAGATGCCAGGATCTCGATGATATCTGTATTTCTCCGGCGCTCTTCTTCAATCAACTGTTCGCGGCGAATCTCTTCGTCCTTCTCTGCGAAACCTAATGCAACCGCAAGGGGTTCATCATTATCACCGCCAACCTTGACGAACTTCATTTCAGAATACTTGTTGTCAGCAGAACGGTATTGCGTCAGAAATGTCTTCTTATTGGCGAGCTCATTCCTGATATTTTCAAGTGAGCCGGCTTTCAGCATCATCTGCTTATCAGCATCAAATATAAGCTTATCCACATACAGCTTATAAGCTTCGGAATAGGTGATTCCGCTTCTGAAAACAGAGCCGAATGTTGTCTCGGTGTCTTCATTCATTGTATATGGTGTCAGACCATCTGTTGTCAGGTCAATATAATAAACAGAAGAATATTCAGATGCCAGAATGCCTATGATTTCTCTGTCTCTCTTTTTGACATCCTCTGCAAGTTCACGCTCATCAAAATGAATTATCTCTGTTACATTCTGATGCGTACCTTCAATACGTATACCTTTTTTATATTCGAAATTTCTGACTCCGCCGCATCGCACGATCCATGTATCGCCGTTCGGATGATGCCACGGATACTGTACTTCCGCATGCTCCCCGGCCGTCATCTTTTCCACGGCGTCAGAAACAAGTCCATAGGAATTTTCATCGATATAGTCATACCAGGCATGATAAGTTTCTTCAGGTGAAATCTGATGATCCAGGCCGATCAGCTTCAGCATGGCGTCATTGGCATACATTCTCGGCTCACAGCCTTCATCAAGTTCAAAGGCCCAAAGACCTATATTGGCTTTTTCAAAAATATCTGAAGATAAC
>JAZUFV010000008.1:0-3626 GCA_045640845.1 Lachnospiraceae bacterium | reverse complement strand
AATGAAGAAACTTGTAAAAATTCTTGGCGCATTTATGGCTTTGATAATGACAGTATGCTCACTGCCTGTATTAACGCACGCGGCACAGCAATATTACAGAGCATATGGCTGGAGTCAGGCCGAAGACGGAATAATCTCGTTTAAAATAGATGTCGATCCGAATGAGAACTGCTATCGTTTTGATGCATTTCTGATTGCTTCAGACGCGGCAGTCGGTCTTGAATATCAGAGTCCTTATAATAGCAGCTGCAACCTTTCAATAAGGCAGGACGGAAAGACAAGCCCGGGAACAAGCCTGAAAAAAAGCGGCAATGTTTTTACCGTAACCATTGACCCAAGCCAGGTGCCGGGCATAAAGGACATCAGCAGTTCAAAGCCTTATGTATGGCTCTGCCTGCGTCCGTGTGATGATCAGGGAATGGATGACGGCAAACCTGAAAAGGAGCCTATATATAATTCGTGTGTATGTCTTGGAAATTACGGCTCTCTTGATAATTTTAAAAACCATAACGGAACCTTTATGGCCCATGCTCATTCAAGTGAGAAGAAGGAAGGCAAAGCGCCGACAGCTGATGAAGCCGGATATAAAGATTATTACAGCTGTACTTTCAGCGGTTGTGATCTTTTGTTTGAAGACGCAGAGTGCGAAACTTATATTCCAAATTTTGACGAATGGATAGCCAAAGGCGGAAGAGGATACATCCGTCCTTTAAATACCGGAATATGGGTAAACGGAGAACAGTTTACGACAAATGACACAAGCATTCAGTGCGGCGAAGGAACAGCTGTACTGGATCTGGATACAGATCGAATCACACTGGAAAATGCCGAAATTACAAAGTCTGCACAGGGTGGCGGAATCTTTTCAGGCGGGAATCTTGAAATAATCCTAATCGGAGAGAACAGAATAAACCTGAATGAAGAAAAAGCGGCTCATGGCATTTGTTCAGGAAAAAGCATTTCCATCAGCGGTGGAGGAAGTCTGAATGTTTCTGTTAAGGATGCGTCAGGCAACGGGCTCCGGACAGATGACGGTGATTTATATATAGATATTACCGGCGATCTGTCAATCAATGCGGGTCATGACGGCGTCAGCATTGCCGGCGACGTTGATATGGAAGTCACTGGAGATATGACTGTTACTGCCGGTAATTATGGTTTCAATGTTCTCAGTGATGTTTATGTTTATACAGCTGCAGGTATGAGCGTTGATGCCGGTTTTGACGGCATCAGGTCAGAAATCGGTGATGTATATTTTTATGGAACCGGAAAAATAACGGTAACAGGTTCAGGCACGGAAGGTGCTGCAGTTTCTTTCGGAGAACCGGAAGGTACATTGCTTCTGGAAGACGCAAATGAAGTTATTACATTAAATGCAAAAAAAGGCAACAGTGCAGTTATTAACCGCAGCACAGGCGAAAGCCCTGTTGACGGATCACATCTTGAGAACTACGTTGTAACAGGTGCCCCGGAAGAAAGCACTGTTACATACAGCCATTTTGATTTTTACGATGTCTGGGTAAACGGTGAACGTTTTTCTGGTATTAATAAGACAATAAGCTGCGGAAGCGGAACGGCTGAGCTTAATACAGACACGTCTCCTTACACCTTAACGCTGAAGGATGCGCAGATTTCAAAAACAAAGAATCTGACCTTTGATACAGGTTACATCTGGTCAGAAAGCGGTGCAATCGTGTCACAGGTTCCTCTTGATATCTGCTCAAAAGGCTTTAACGTCATAAATCTTTCTGAGGAAACTGAAGGTTATGGTATTCTTTGCACTGATGACCTGACCTTAAGCGGCAGCGGAACACTTGATATTGAAGTAAAAGCTGCCGGTTATGACGGAATCTGTCAGGCCGACGGCGATTATACGAACATAAAAATGTCCGGCATTCTTGTGATCAATGCTGCTGATGACGGCATTGATTGTTATTCACTTTATACGGATATGTCGGGAGATATTGAGATAAATGCCGGTGGATACGGAATTTATGCAAGTTATGCAGATATGAAGATGTCCGGTGATTTAACGATCGATGCCGTGGATTACGGTGCATATTTCTGCAATAATGCTTATTTGAACATGTCCGGGGATATTACTGTTAATGCCGATGACACCGGATTCTATTTTGATGATGATGCAGACATCAAAACATCAGGCGACATTCAGATAAATGCTTCCGGAGATTATGGAATATTTGCAGATTATCTGAAACTTGAAACAACCGGAAATACAACAATAACCGGTGCTGATTACGGAATAATTGTAGACTGGGCACAAATTAATACAGATGGGGCACTTAATGTTGAAGCGGACTCAGAAGGAGTCTGGGCATATTATGTGGATCTTGGCGGCACAGGCACTGTGGATATTTCAGGCGATGAGCACGGAATAGCCATATATGCAGAAGAAGGCTATGTGAATCTTTTTGGCAGCGGTCAGGTTACTGTTAACGGCGGCACCAATGCAGTTTGGTTTAAAAAGCCTGACTCTGCAGTACTCTTAAATGGTTCCGGCAGTCCGATCACATTTAAAGCCTCCGAAGGAAACCCTGCAGTTTATAATGAAAGCACCGGAGAAAGTTCGGTCATGGGCAACAGTTTTTCACTGTACACTGTAACGGGTGCGCCTGATACGGAATCTGCAGTATATACTCTTGCCGGTATACCTATCTGGGTCAACGGCGAAAATTTCACAAAAGAAAAGCTTACCATAGAGTGCGGCGCAGGAACTGCAGAGATTGATACAAGCACTTCACCTTATACGCTGACTTTGAATAATGCTGAGATTACAGAGGTAGCTGCTTTGTATACCGGTATGGATGATGACTGGAAACCATCCGCCGGAATTCTTGCTGCCTGTCCGCTTAATATTAGTGTTGAAGGAACCAATTTAATTGATGTCTATGGTGAGTCAGGAATATATGGAATATTAGACTTTGCATCGCTGTCACTCAGTGGAGCCGGGGACCTTGTTATTACAACAGAAAGTGAAGGCGGAGACGGAATTTATGTATTGGAAGGCGGTTTAGACATTGATATGTCCGGAGACCTTACAATAAATTCCAGTGATGACGGTTTTCAGGTTGATAGCGGTGACATAAATTTAAATATGTCCGGGGATCTTGAAGTAAATGTCGATGATGACGGTTTTTATGTTAATGATTACCTGAACTTAAATATGTCCGGTGACCTGATCGTCAATGCCGGTTATTACGGTATCAGCACATATGATGAAGGCGTTACGATTTCCGGAAGCGGAGATGTGACGATAAATTCAGGTGAAGAAGGCCTAAACATTTATGGTGACCTTATCCTGTCAGGGAACGGAGCGGTAACAGTAACCAGTGAAGATGATAATGCTGTTTACATCGGAACCGAAGACGGAGCAGTGCTTCTGGAAGGAACAGGAAGCCCGATATTTCTGACGGCAGGCAGCGGTTACTGTGCTGTGACAAACTGGAATGACAGCATTGTGACAGGAAGCAATCTTTCATTATATGATGTGGAAGGCGCACCTGATGAAGAACAGGTGGTTTACACCCTTGCCCGTTATCCTGTTTGGGTGAACGGTGAGCAGTTCACGGTAGACAAAGATACAATAGATTGCGGAAGCGGAACAG
>JAZUFV010000007.1:0-2880 GCA_045640845.1 Lachnospiraceae bacterium | reverse complement strand
AAATACAGCTTCTTCGCCTGGGGCTCCATGATGTTCACGTGCGGTCTGGCAGCGGACATTCTGTTCTACAGCTTTGCAGAGTGGACAATGTATGCGGCAAATCCGCATGTTGCCGAGATGGGCGGAAGCATCACGGAATGGGCGGGGGTATTTCCGCTGTTTCACTGGAGCTTCATTCCATGGGCATTTTATCTTGTCCTTGCGGTTGCCTTTGGCTTCATGCTCCATTGCAGAAAACGCGACAGACAGAGATATTCGGAAGCGTGCATGCCGGTTATCGGCGAAAAGAATGCGCATGGTCTGCTGGGACGTGTAATTGACCTTTTTGCACTTTTTGCGCTCCTTGCAGGCACAGCAACAACCTTTTCGGTAGCCACTCCCCTGATGGCGGAGATTATCTGCACATTGTTCGGAATCAGCATGAGCCGCACAGCAGTTACCATCATCATTCTGCTGATCACATGCGCGGTTTATACTTTTGCGGTCCTGCACGGCTTCAAGGGAATCAGCCTGCTTGCAAAGCTTTGTATTTACCTGTTCTTCGGTCTGCTGATCATTGTTCTTCTTATCGGCGGGCAGGGAAGGTTCATTATTGAAAACGGCGTGCAGTCACTCGGAAAGATGTTCCAGAATTTCATAGGTCTTTCAACCTATATGGATCCTGTGCGGGCCAACAGCTTCCCTCAGGACTGGACAATTTATTACTGGGCTTACTGGATGGTATGGTGCATTGCAGCTCCGTTCTTTATAGGAAATATCAGCCGCGGACGTACAGTAAAACAGACCATTCTGGGCGGATATGTTTTCGGCGTAGGCAGCACCATTGTCAGCTTCATAATACTCGGAAACTACGGCCTTGGTCTGCAGACTGCCGGTGTTCAGGATTTTATCGCACAGTATAACAGCAGCGGTGATCTGTATTCACTGATCATTAATATTATCAAGACAATGCCTGCATCCACGGTGATACTTATCATCACGATGCTGTGTATGATCCTTTTCTATGCTACAAGTTTCGACTCAATAGCATATACGGCTGCCTGCTACAGTTATAAAAAACTCGGTGAGAATGAGAAGCCGCATCCGATGGTATCATTGCTCTGGTGCATTCTTCTTATTGTTCTTCCGATAGCCCTGGTATTTTCCGAGAGCAGTATGAATAACATTCAGAGCATATCGATCATAAGCGCATTCCCTATAGGGATCATTATGATAATCATGATCTGGAGCTTCATAAAAGATGCCGGAAAATTCATGACGGAAAAAGGAATAAAAAAGCGTTAGTGATTTATGGCCGGCTTTTGGCTATAATATACGCATAAAAGGTAAAAGGAGTTTTTCAGGTGAACAGTATGTTTAACTTCCTTGGATACATTGATCCCGGAACCGGAAGTATGCTCTTTACGGTTATAATCGGTGTGGCTACAGCGGCAATCTTTGCCGCTCGCGGCCTTTTTATAAAATTCAAGTATAAACTTCACCGCCGAAATGCAAAGGCAGATAAGGACAAGATCCCGTTTGTCATATTTACGGACAGCAAGCGTTACTGGAATGTTTTCGAACCTATCTGTGATGAGTTTGAAAAACGCGGCGTACATTGCGAGTACTGGACGATGTCTCCGGATGATCCGGCGCTTGAGGCAAAGTATGAGTATGTTAAGGGAAGGTTCATCGGAGAAGGAAATGCCGCCTTTTCAAAGCTTAACCTGATGAAAGCCACTGTGTGTCTGGCCACAACTCCAAGCCTTGATGTTCTTCAGTGGAAACGCTCAAAAGACGTTGATTATTACGTATATATTTTCCATGACCACAGTGACGGCCTTGGTTACAAGTGGTTCGCTCTTGATTATTATGATGCAATACTTGCCAACGGCAGCGTTCCCGAGCCTGTTGTAAGAAAGCTTGAAGCTATGAGAAATCATCCGCCGAAGGAAATCAGAATAGTCGGCTGCACTTATATGGACAGGCTTCTTAAAAAGAAGGAAGCTCTCGGTACATGCGAAGAGGGTGAGAAAACAGTCCTTCTGGCTCCTTCATGGGGCGCAAGCTCACTTCTCAATAAGTACGGGGAGAAGATAATCCAAAGCCTTGTGGATACAGGCTACAAGATCATTATCCGTCCTCATCCGCAGTCAAAAACATCTGAGGCCGAGCTTCTTGAAAGGCTTGAGGCCAAGTTCCCTCCGTGCGAAGGACTGGAGTGGAATTATGACAATGACAACTTTGAGGTGCTCTCGAAGGCAAGCATTCTGATTTCAGATTATTCAAGCGTAATGGTTGACTATGCCTTTATTTTTGACAGGCCTTTCATTTATACAGAAGTGGAATTTGACAAGAGGCCGTATGATGCCGTGTGGGTTGAAGATACTCCGTGGCATTTTGCTGTTCTTGAAAAAATCGGAAAATCGCTCAGGGAAGAGGATATTCCGAATATGAAGAATGTGATCGATTCCGTGCTTGAAAGCGATGTTTACGCTGCCGGAAGAAGAGAAAGCATGGAAGAAGAATGGATGTACAGGGGAGAAGCCGCTGTAAGGGCAGTGGACTTCCTTCTTGAAAAATACAATGAACTTACTGAAGATCCTGAAACCGGAGAGGCAGGAACGGAGGCAGAGCCTGAGAAGTGATCGTTGTGGATATTTTGTATAATATATTCATAATGCCGCTTGAGCTGGTATTTGAAGTGGTTTTCAGAGGCTTTCAGAGCCATCCGGCGCTGGGAATCGTTGCTATAAGCATTGTAATGAACTTCCTGGCACTTCCGCTGTATAAAAGGGCTGATGCCATTCAGGCAGAAGAACGGGACAAAACGGCTGCCATGAAGCCTAAGCTTGATATCATTAAGCAGGCTTTTAAAGGTGATGAGCGCTATATGGTGAC
>JAZUFV010000006.1:0-16765 GCA_045640845.1 Lachnospiraceae bacterium | reverse complement strand
ATTTCTATTCCAAAGGCCGCCTGCAGCTGTTTGATCTGTACACGGACATTATCAGTGACTGGATCTCCCTGTGCGGGGAAAACAGTTCTGCTTTCCATGTAAGCTCCTATTTTGCCAGCGCCCTTGAGGGCGACGAGTATGCTGTTTCGGCCATGATCAGGCAGACCCTTCTTTTTGGATGGGATGAAAACTGCAGCAAGGTTATTTTTCTTCTGACCTCAACCTCAAATATAAACCATTTCGACATGCATTCAATAACCAACCTTACACATGAGGCAAAAGGAACATATGCCATTATCCATAAAAACAAGATCGTTATTCTTGCGAATAACGATCTTCTTAACGTTTCTGAATTCAGCAGTTATATTATCAGTTTTCTTAAAAAAAAGCTTTGCTGCGGTGCTGTCAGCTTTTCATTTTCTCAGATGGGGCAGCTTAGCCAGGCTTACAGGCTTACTCTCTCCGCACTTGAAAGCAATCGTCTTGCACCTGGTGTGCTATATCATTGCCATGAGACTTCTCTCAGAAGGATGTCTAAAATCCTGACTGAACAGGCCTCGTCTACCCTCCAGCACCCGGCCATCGGAATTCTGAAAGATTACGACAAGAAGAACAAGTCCTTTTATTATGATACATTGTTCTGCTTTCTGAAAAATGAGAGACGCCAGCAGCCCACCAGCGATGAGCTGTTTATCCATAGAAATACCCTTTTTCAGAGGCTTCAGAAAATTTTGGAGATTCTCCCTATAGATCTGGAAAATCCTGAGGAACGTTTTCATCTGCTGCTGTCATTTTATCAGGATTATTTCAGCAGGTAGGTCCGTTTCTTCTCCGGCAGATTTCCTCATAAACAAGTATGCCAAGCTCCTTGGTATTACTTATATTTCCGAGCCGCCGCGGTTCGACTTTAAGATCCAGAGCTTTTTTTAAGGCGTTCAGGAGAAGTGCGATCTTCATAGGCGCGCTGCCTGCCATTCCGCAGGTAGTTGCCCTTTCAGATTCCTTTACTTTCGGGAGGTCCATTTCGAGGCTCCTGTCAAGGCTCAGCTCCGCCAGTTCGTAAAGCGTCATGTCACGGCCCTCTGAAGGATCGAGAAAGAATTTCAGGCACACATAACTGTGCACAGCCGAAATGACCTGTTCCTCGCTTAAGCCTTCAGTCGTTTTAATCAGCTCTGTCTGTTCATCTGCCAGGCGGGCTCTTCCCAATATCTCATTTTTTACTTGTTCTCTTATACTCACTTATACCAGTATTGGCTCTATGCCATAGCTTTCTGCCAACAGCGTCAGCTCCCTGCTTATATCGCCGAACACCAGCGGAAGGTGAAGTCCGCATGAGCACTGTGCTCTGTAAAATTCTTTCTGGTTCTCCACACGGAATACAAAACCGCCGTTACAGTTGTTAAGGCTGTAACCGAAACTCTTTACAATAGTGCCTTTTCCTATCAGCAGCCTCTTAAGGTCTCCGCTGAATTTAGCCAGTGTGATCACCTGTCCTTTGTCTTCGTCAAAGTTGTGACGCATCACAGCACCGAAGCCCTGATCATATGCGAAATGACGGAGTGCATAAGAGCCGTCTTCTTCGTTAATGCCTTTAAACTTTCTGTGCGGTGTGGAATGCGCAACCATATACAGATTATCCATCCCGGCAAGATCTTCAACATCCTCATTCGGAAGGGATTTCTTTATCTGTTTGGCAAGGTCCTTACCGCTTTCGAATATCAGAGGAAGGGTGTTGCCCATATACGGAGCCTTCCCGGAAAGTGCAATCTCGGCCAGCATGGTTACTGCGGAAGCAACATCATATTCGCAGCATGACGGGAATCCCTGTTCAAGATTAAGTGAATGGTTCAGACAGAATGTAAACTGCTCTTTATTCATTCTTCTGGTTGAACAAAGATCCGGGCATGGGATTACAACAGCATTGCAGTCATATTCTTCCATGTTTTTGCGTATTACTTTATTGGCAACAAGAGATTTTACGACAAACTCCTTTTCAATTTCAGACTCTTCGGCACTTGCTATCAGCTCGTCGGCATATTTTTCAAGCTCCTCTATCTCTTCTTTTGTTATGTTCAGTGTCTTTCTTCCCGGAGTAGTATAGTTCCCCTCTGCTGTAAGCGGATGCATCTGGTCTACTATCTCATGGATATTGACTGTGCGGAAATGCACACCCATTCTGTTTGTTACATCCCTTAAATTCAGGAATGTGTCTGTTGCTCCTGCAGCCGGAACGTCATAATTGAATCTCGGTACCAGAAGAACGTTTGATACGGAAATAGCTTTTCTTGCAGCGAGTACCCTGAGTCTTACCACAGTGTCCTCCCACGTCATTTCCGTTATTACATCTAAATTCATATTGTAGAGCATGCCGCTTTTTGCAGGCCCCCATATATTCGGCATTACGCATATCGTCTTACCGGCTCTGATACAGAACTCATTAAAAACATTGTCCGCACCAAATGAATTGGTTGCAAGATAAACATCTACTTCGTCCCTGCCTTCAAGAAGAGTCTCAAAGTATTCTTCTTTGATGTCCCAGTCATCAGTCACTTCTACTTCAACGGGTTCCAAAAGATTTACGCAATCCGGCATGTGCTTCTTTACATCTGCCATGATTCCCTGCTTCATGTGTCCGTTCAGGATTTCGTCAAATCCCGGCTGGATAGCGTCACCGCCGGCCATTCTGCAAGGTCCCTCGTAATAATATTTATGGGCAAAAAACACCATTACAGGCTTTACATTCAGTTTTATTTCTGCACAACTTTTTAGCATTGTCGTCCTCCATCCTCTTAATAGCGCACAGTATGTATATCTGATTTTTATTTAGTCTAAGTTAGTATTCACTAATGCGCTATGTCTGGAGCGAACATACTGCATGTCATGATTGCATCATTCAATGTTCAATATGCACACTTTATATTCGGCAGCCGTTATGGCTCCAAAGATATAATTTTTTTCATATCAGAAAAAGCGGACCAAACGGTCCGCTTTTTTACTGAACTATATGCAGTTAGTATGGTCTGATACTTATCCGGAAGTTATGCAAGCTGAATTGTTCCAAGGTTTTTAGCTTTGTCAAGCTTAAACTCAACAGGAGCTGCTCCTTCTATCTCAAGAAGATATTCTGCATCCTGGTAAAGACCTGTGAATTCGAAATCTCCGAAGAAATCTGTTGTGGCATCAAAAGTCGTGCCGCATTTTTTGCAGGTAAGCTTAACCTTAACATCCTTAGCGCATTCGCCGTCTTTGCAGATAACTTCACCGCTTACAAAAGGCTTCGGCATTTTGTAGTAAAGAAGCTTGTAATCAGCATCTGCTTCAACCTCAACGATATCTTCCTTGTGCTCAGCAAAGAACTTGCCGGCCTCAGAAGAAGCATCTTCGGTATCTCCCCAGATCTTATCCATTGTAGGATCATCGTAGATAACCTCAAGAGGTGCCTTGCCGCCTTCGATAGGATAGAACAGCGGAACATAATCCATTTTGATCTTGCTTCCTGAGCCCTGTTCGAACTCCTGAAGATTCATCCACTCGGCTGCTTTTCCCTCAGGAATTTCAGCATCTCCCGGAAGGTTTCCGGCTGTGAGCTCGTCAGCTACTGAAAGAATGTCTGAACCGCATCCATCAGAACGGGTAATATCAATAATTAAACTATTCTTTGCCATATTATTTCTCCTCCCACTTTCTGATTTCGCACAGGCATGAGTTAGGTGTCATACCAGGTGCATTCTTTGACAGTAATGTTCCTGCTGTAAGAAGGTTAACGCATCCGGCCTTATCTGTTGATCCGGCAACACCAGGCTCAAGAGGATCATATCTTGCAGAGCATCCGTAGCTGTGCATAACGCCCTCAGGAACTCTCTCTGTTACTGAAGCTGCGCAGAGAACGCTGCCTCTGTCATTGTAAAGCTCAACGATGTCGCCGTCGCTGATTCCGCGTGCCTCGGCATCCTTAGGGTTGATACGGCATGGCCAGTATGGATAGCCGTTGATCTTAACACGATGCATCGGGATGTCATCAAGCCAGCTCTCATGCTTGTCATAGTGTGTATGGAATGACCAGCGTGGATGAGGTGAAATGATCTGCATTGGATACTGATGCCATTTCTCACTCTTATAGCCTTCCCATGAAGGAATGAAGTGAGGAATGATAGGACGCTCCTGGTCAAACGGCAGGTTTTCCCTGAGTGACTGTGAAGCGAACTCGATCAGGCCGCTGTATGTGCCGAGTCTTTCCGGATGACCCCACTTACGAGGAAGGTTGCCCGGATCAGGAGTATCGGCTTCTCTTTCTTCATAGAACCAGCGCATTGAAGGTGTGAACTTTCTGTCCTTAGGACATGGAACAATGTAGTAGCCCTTCTCGTTGAACTCTTCCCAGGTGATGTCGCCATCTTTGAAGATATCAGATTTCTCAAAGAATGCTTTTGCCCAATCGTCTTCTGACTTGCCCTCTGTATATTCGAATTCACGTCCGAGTTTTGCAGCGATGAGACGAAGGATCTCATAGTCGCTCTTAGACTCTCCGCAAGGTTCGATGGCTTTCTGCTGACGAACGATAACACGCCAGTTGTTGCCGATGTGAGCCATTGTTGTGTATCCACCGCATGTAGCCCACTCACCGATATCGTTACGCTCGAAGTTTGTGCATGCAGGAAGGATGATATCGGCCATATTTGTCTCTGATGAGAACCAGCAATCCTGGTTAACAACAAATTCAAGTTCAGGGCTCTGATACATCTTTACCCACTTATTTGTATCTGACATTGTACCCATGAAGGATCCGCCGTAACGGTAGAACATATGTACCTTTGTCTCCTGTGGGTAAATGTTGTCTGTAAACTGCTGGTCAAGGCTTGCTCCGCAGAAGCCTTCACCGCGGAATCTGTCTTCGCCGTTAAGAATGGCATCCGGAAGTGTAAGACGGAAAAGTCTCTGCTTTGTAGGATTCCTGAAGCAGATCTGATCCTGTGCAACACTTGAACGTCCCATCTGTCCTTCAGGCTCAGCATATCCAGGGAACCACTTGTAGCTTGCAGGTGCTCCCATTGTTGTGCCCCAGATTGATACACCAGGTTTTCCAAGGCCCTGCATTGCAGGAAGGAGAACCATCATACGTGCCCACTCTGTAGCATAAGCTGCACGGCATGCACTTCCCTGGCCGCCGCGGCATCCTGATGACATAACAGTTCTCTTCTTAGCCCATTCACGTGCAAGTGCGCGGATCCTTCTTGCAGGAACGCCTGACTGTGCTTCTGCCCATTCAGGTGTCTTAGCAACCATATCATCACTTTCGCCGAGAATGTATTCTTTGAACATATCAAAGCCTGTTGTACGGCGTTCAATATAATCATGATCATATGTATCATCGATGATCCACTGATAAGCAATTGCCATAGCGATTGCGCAGTCTGAACCAGGACGAGGTGCAATCCATGTTCCGTCCATAACAGCTGCTGTGTAGTTGTATAAAGGATCGATGAATACTGTCTTGATGCCCATTTCCTTGAGCCATACACGCCAGATATGTGATTCCTGTCCTGAATATGTTCCACGGGTTGAATCCGGGTCATTTGACCAGAACACGATCATCTCTGAGCTCTGCATTGTATCCTCAAGAAGATCAAACTGCTCAGGCATACCAAGTCTCCACTGGAAGCCGTAGGTATGGGTCGATCCCCAATGCCAGCCTTCCCATGAATCAGGGTTGTCGTAAACAGGTGTGTAATGAAGCATATGCATGAAACGATGGAAAGGTCCCATCTTATATCCGACTACGCCCCAGTTATGATGTGATGAAGTCATACCTGTGATGGCTGCCTCACCGTACTTGTTCTGGATACGTTCGATTTCACGTGCGATATACTCGATTGCCTGATCCCAGCTGATGCGCTCATAACCTGATTTGCCGCGGTTCTGTGTATTGCGCTCACCATAAGGGTTCCAGTCAACACGTTTCATAGGATAGAGAATTCTGTCCTTTGAATAAACGCGGTTCTTTTCACCGTGAACAGGCGGTGAAAGACGAAATGCCTTAGGCGGGCTGTAGATCTTTCCGTCTGAGGCTTTAATTTCCCATGGATCCGGGAAGTCTTCTTCCGGAATCTGGAGTGGTCTGACACGGGTGATGCGTCCGTCTTCAACATAAACTGAGACAGGACCGCCGCCGGTCATATTACAAAAAACTTTCTCCATATATTTGCTCCCTTCAAAAATATAAAAACACCTTGTGCTGATTATACAACGCAAACAAGGATAATTAAACATAAAAAAGTGTATCTTTTACATTGATATTCCTTCTATCTCCGCGTCATGTTCATTCTGCGCAGAATCAAACTGTTTTACAGGGGTTCCGGAAAACGCCCTGTTTCCCACTGATATTTCTTTGTCCGGAAAAACAACGCCATCCAGTGAAGCACAGCCAAGGAAGGCTTCATCACCTATGCTTTCAATGCCCTGTGACATCTTTAAAACACGAAGATTCCTGCAGCCTTTGAACGCATTTCTTTCAATTATCCTGACACTGTCAGGAATAATTACTTCAAGAAGTGCCGTGCAGCCGGCAAAAGTAAATTCATTTATTTTTTCAACACCTTCAGGGATCTCTATTTTTCTGATCATGCTGCATCCGGTAAATGCATGCTCACCGATTTTTTTAAGGGTGGAAGGAAGAATGACCTTATCAAGCTTATTGCAGTATGAAAAGCATTCCTGGCCGATTTCCTCTACGCCCTCAGGTATGCTGACTCTTGAAAGCCACTCGCTGTTTTTAAACGCGCATCCGCTGACTGAAACAGCACCTTCCGGGATAACGACTTCCCTCAGTTTTCCTTTGCAGCCGATAGCGCTCTTTCCGGCCATGACCACGCCTTCAGGCCTTCCCGAAAACCATAGTGTATCCCTGAATGCCTCTGCCCCGACATACTTAAGCGTGTCAGGGAAGGAAACATACATCAGATGGCTGCATCTGGCAAATGCCTTATTTCCGAGAGTTGTTACACCTTCAGGTATTGATACCGATGTGAGGCTTTTGCAGCCGGAAAATGCAAGATCTCCGATTTTTTCCAGTCCTTCCGGAAATTCTATTTCTCCCAGTGCGCTGCAGCCGAAAAATGTTCCGTTTGGTATTGAGACCATTCCGTCAGGAAGTGAAACGCCCTGAAGCTTTTCGCAGCCTGAAAAAATCCTTTCTCCCATTTTCTCTGTGCTGTTAGGCACAAGCACATATTCCAGGTCAAGGCAGTTTTTGAAAGCGCCTGTTTCGATTTTGTTTATGCCCCTGGAAAGGAATACTGACTTTATCTTTTTCAGGACATTCCTTCTTGCTGAGTCTATTCCTCCCTTTTCGGGACTGAAGGCATACTCACCTATGATGGCGGTCTTCGCATCATCAAACGATGCCGGTACCGTGACTGAAGCTTCATTTCCGTTATATGAAGTGATCTTAAGCTGTCCGTTCTCTGTTTCCGTGCTGAATGTCTCCTCCGGAACAACAAAGACCTTGCTTACGGGCATCTCAAATTTTACCGGCGAAAGCTTTGCTCCGGCCTTTTCCTTCTGCCCCTCGGCAAGCTGGCCGTTTTCAAAAGCTTTCGGACCGATCGTCTTGACACTTTCGGGAATGACCACATCCTCAAGCAGTTTGCATCCTAAGAATGCACCTGAGCCGATCTCCTCAAGGCCTTCCGGAAGACTGACAGAGATCAGGTTTCTGCAGGATGAAAAAGCATGGTCGCCTATTTTTTTAACTGACCCCGGAAGAACTATTTTCAGGATGGATGTGCATCCGAAAAAAGCTCCCTCCTGTATCTCCTCAACGTTATCCCCGAAGGCAATGCTCCGGAGGCTGAGGCATCCCGAAAAGGCGCCTTTGCCTATTACCTTCACATTGTTTCCGAACTCAGCCTTTCTTATGAAAATATTTTCATAATAGGAATAATCGGCTATTATTTCTTCATTTAAGCTTAAATTCAGGTCATCTGACATCAGAATTTTCCTTCTTGGCTTTGATAAATTCTTTTTCCTTTACGGAATCCTTTTCGGGAATTGCAACCACACCAACGTTTTTTGCCTCATCAAGCACAACGTCAAAAGGCTCACAGCCTTCAACCTCTACGGTGTAGCTCTCATCCTTCTTAAGATATTTGAACCAGAAATCGCCCATGAAATCCGTCTCCGTTATGGTGATGTTTCCGGTACTTTTTTCTGTAAGTGTCACTTTCTTTTCAGGAATGCATTCACTTTCATCCTCATTTGTGACCTCACCTGCAATAAAAGGCTTAGGAAGCTTGTAATATCTTACTACATAGTCTGCCCCCTCATCCTCATAAAGATCTTCGATCTCGCCTTCATGCTCGGCAAGAAAACGGCTTACATCACTTTCAGGGTCATTAAGATCTCCCCAGTGCATTGCCTGAGTAGGACAGTCTTCAACGCATCTCGGGTACTTTTCTCCTTCATCAAGGCGGTGGGAATCAAGCGTATAGATCTGCGGGATCTGAAGTTCCTCATTCCAGTATACAAGGTTGTCATCGGGACATTTCTCCTTGAGGCAGTCATATATCGCCCTGCAGCCTTTTGCTTTTTCAGGGTCGATTACAAGCAGTCCGTCTTCTCTTACATAAATTGAGCCTTCAGGTGCTCCCGGGATCTTGCTGACATCAAAATTCCTGTCATGAGGAAACATCCTCGGGATATAATCCATATTCATTTTATATCCGGAACCCTGTGTGACCTCTTTAAGGTTCATGAGGAACACTTCATCAGGAACTTCCGCGCAGTAACCCGGATAGCTGTTGCCCGAATACTCATCCTTTACCGACAGCATGCATGAACCGCAGCCGTCACATCTGGTAATATCAATTATGAGACCATATTTTTTCGGCATATCATTCTCCTTTACTGCGCGTTTTTGGCTGCGCGTACTGCCTTTGCCAGCTGGTCTGCGCAGGATGTGCCTTTAAAACCGCAGGTGTTTCCCAAAAGCATGCCCTCGATATAATCAACGGTTTTTCCGTCAACCAGTTTTGAAATGGCTTTCAGATTTCCGTTGCAGCCTCCGTCAAAGGCAACGTTGGTAATCACATCACCGTCAATGTCAAAGGATATTCCTCTGGAGCATGTTCCCTGTGTTGCATATGAATATCTCATTTTCTACCTCTTTCCATGCCTCCGTGTTCTTTCCCGATAAAGAGGAAGGAATAAAGAAGCCTTTTTCTGTTCTGTATATCATCAAGATTACTGCGTATGATCTCGCGTATCTTATTGATCCTGTAGATCATTGTATTTCTGTGAAGTGACATTTCTGCCGCTGCATCCGTGAAATTTCCGCCGCACAGAAGATAATAAAGCAGAGTTTTACAATACTCGGTATTTTCCGTAATATCAATCTTTTCAAGGCGAAGGACATCCGGATGGATAAGTGTCCTGTTCATTTCAACCCTGTTGCACAGCATCGAAATGATATTTGGCACCATGTCATACATAGTAACATGATTTCTGGATGTGAAAACAGCCTTTTCAAGAATCTCCAGCGTGCTTTTGTAAAATTCAGGAAGAAATTCCAGCGACGGGAACTCATAGCTGACAGCCCAGTGGAAGCCTTCCTTTGGGATGAGCCTCCTGAAATCTGCGACAATATCTTTGTAATCCAGGTTTTTCAGCAGTTTTATGACTACTATCTGTCCTTCGTACTGGAATATGGCAGCATCTTTTATCTGGATCTCAAGTTTTTCCCTGAGGGCGCTCAGGATAGGTGAATCTATCCTGCCGGCTCCCATTGCAACCATGACGCACATTTCGTCGCCGTCTTCAATGCCTAAATATCTGTTGACTGCCAGATACTGTTCATTTTCAAGTTTTCCGGTCTCTATCAGGTTGATAAGAAATTTTGTAACATCAAGTCCGGACTGAAATACATTGGTATTATTTTTCACGTACTTCCCGATAAGCTCCGAGAAAACGTTCATCAGGTGGACATCACCGTTATTGAAAGGAGTGGTATGCTCAAGTGTTACCACCTCAGCAACACGTCTTTCATTAACAAAAACGTTGGCATGTATTACCCTTCCGCCGTAAGCCGGCGACATTCTTATGGACGGATATTTTTCCAGGAATGCAGTGCGGTATTCAGGATCCTGGCTTACCTCACGTACAAGATCGTAATCGGGAATGCCGTGCAGAAAGCTGCTTTCGATCTTGTCCCAGTAAGGGTGGACATCGGAAGGATATCCCGGAGTCACCGCCAATGTACGGGTTGAGTCATTTTTGATAAACATGGGCCTGTTAAAAATGCGCTGGGCAATTTTCAGAAGTTCCTGGAGCGTTCCGTTGTTAAGGACGCACTCCAACAGATCATGTTCCCACTGGGAATAGGCGTTTATCGCGGTTCCCAAAGCGTTTGCGACATCCCTGGCCTCAGCATTTTTTACAATGATCTGATCCATGTCATTTGCAACATAGACGTCTCCGTTGTTTTCAAATATTTCCGCGTATTCAGGAGTGTATGAACGTGTCCTGCTTTCCTTCAGCAGGCTGATGCACGGAAGGCCGTCGGCTATATATGCTTCGGCCTGAAAACCGTGTTTAACGATATAATCATACAGTGTCCACATGCTTAGTTTCATGGATGGAATTATAGCATATTCAAGGGTTTTGTACAACTTGCAATAATGAGTCTTAATAAATCGTTGAAAATTGCTTATTTTTAAGTCTATTCCTATTGTATGATATGCACAATCGTAAGATGCTTCTTTGTGAAATTAAAACATCGTAACAAGTTTTTTTACTATGTATAATAAAGCCGTAAAAGTTTGTTCATCTTTGCGGCATTTTTTGTTTGCCGCTGTAACAAATCTAAATTTTTTTAAGGAGGTTAGACTATGTTACCACCCAACCTAGACGAACTTGATGCTTACAAAAATTATTCACCATTGGAAGATCCACATGTAGGCGCAGTTAAAGATCCATACTCAAGTCTCGCTCTTTATGAGATGACACATGAGTGGGGTCCTGGAAAGGCTCCTTCATATCCGGGCGATCCTGAGACAATCTTCGACATGAACGTTAAACACGCTCAGTTCGGAGTTCAGGCTTTCAAGATCCGTACCAACTTCCATACAGGAACACACATGTGCGCACCTGTACATCTTTATGCTTTCGGCGATGACCTTGAGCACCTTTCAACAGATCATTTCTTCGGAAACGGCTGCGTTCTTGATCTCAGAAACAAATCAAACTGGGATAAGATCACTGCTGACGATCTCAAGGCTGCCGGAAATATCAAGGAAGGCGACATGGTTTGTATCAACACAGGCTGGCACCACAAATACTCAGATTCCCTTGAATACTTCGGACAGGCTCCGGGACTCACAGAGGAAGCAGCTGAGTACCTCATCTCAAAGAAGGTTAAGCTTGTTGCTGTTGACACACCTTATGTTGACTGCCCTATCGCTACTAACCTTACAGTTCACGCAGGACGTCAGGGTCCTTTCATGAAGAGACTTGTTCCTACATTTAAGGAGAAATTCCCTGATAAGGATCCATATGCTGAATATCCTGGTTTCTACCCTGCTCACAAGGCACTTGCCAAAGCAGGTATTCCTGTTATCCAGCAGGTTGCAGGTGACGTTGATGATGTTACCGGCAAGCGTGTAACCATGGTTGCAACCCCTTGGAAGACCCGTAGAGGAGCTGCTTGCCCTGTACGTTTCACAGCTATTATCGATACAACCGGTGAAGCCCGTATCGACAAGGGCGAGAAGTTTTAATTTAAGAAAGGAGAAAATGACATGAGTTTACAGATTTATGACATCACACATACATTTGAGCCTTTCATGCCACAGTGGCCATCTGGATGCAACCTTAAGGAAGAGGTAATCCGTTATCATGCTGACGCTAACCAGTATGATATCCAGTGGGAAGGCATCATGCACAGAGGAACACATATGGACGCTCCTCTTCATGTTACTGAATGCACACCTGATATCACTGCTTATCCGCTCTGGCACTTCTTCGGAAGCGGCGTATGCCTTGATATCCCTAAGGGCAAATGGGGAAAACTTGAGCCTGAAGATCTTGAGAAATTTGATGACATCATCAAAGAAGGCGATATGGTCTTCATCAACACATCACAGCATCACATCTGGACAGATTCAGATGAATATTTCGCATATGGCTGCGGTGCTACAGGAGATCTTGCTTACTGGTTCAAGGATAAGAAAGTTAAGCTTGTAGGCTATGGCTGCCAGGCTAACGATCATCCTATTGCTACAAAGCTTGTTGACCTCGGCCTTGGGCCTCTTCGTCCTGACCTTATGATCGAATGGCAGGAGACCTACGGACATGACACAAAGGTTGACTTCCCTCTTTGGGAGCCGGCTCATAAGTTCCTCATGGTTGAAGGCGGAATCCCTGGTGTTGAAAACATCGGTGATGACGGCTACAGAGGAGATCATGAATGGCACGAAGACGGTTTCGGACCTAAATGCGGTGATTTCGATGAGATCCGCGGAAGACGCTGCACATTCGCATGCTTCCCATGGAGATTCAAGGGCGGTGAAGGTTCTTCACTTCGTTGCCTTGCTTTTACTGATCCTGATCAGGAATTCCGTTTTGAAACAGGAGAAAGCGTTAAATAATTTTATTTAATAAATAGGAGGAAATAAAATGCATACACTTTTTGATATTGAAGGCAAAAGTGCTGTTGTAGTTGGTGGCGCCGGCGGTATCGGACAGGCTCTGGCTCAGGGTCTTGCTGAAGCAGGCGTTAAAGTTATCATTTCTTCAAGAAAAGAAGATTCTCTTAAGAGAGCTCAGGAAGAAATCAAGGCTGCATGCGGTGTTGATGTTGATTACATCCCTGCTGATGCTACAGATGAAGCTTCTGTTCAGGCTCTGGTTGAGCAGTCAGTTGCTAAGCTCGGAAAAGTTGATATCCTTGTTTGCGCACAGGGTCTCAACAAGAAATTCCCTGCAGAAGAGTTCCCGATGGATATCTATGAGAACATCTTCAAAGTTAACGTTATCGGTATCATGCTCTGCTGCAAATCATTTGCTAAGCATATGTTCGATAATGGCTACGGAAAAATGGTTATCCTTTCATCAACACGTGACTGTGTTGCTACAAAGGGTGCGGGCAATGCCGGATATGCTGCATCAAAGGGTGCTGTTAAGATGCTCATCAAACAGCTCGCTTCTGAATTCGGCCCTCACGGTATCACCGTAAACGGCATTGGACCTACTGTTACAGAAACACCTATGATGACTTCTGTTATCGAGCAGCGCGGCGGCGATGCATACAGAAAGAGCCTTGCAGACGATCTTCCAATGCGTCGTATGGCTGTTCCTGCAGACTGCGTCGGAACATGCCTGTTCCTTGCTTCTCCTGCATCAGATTTCGTAACAGGACACGTTGTATATCCTGACGGCGGTCTTACAGCAGTAAGATAATTTCACTTACAATTCACTTTCCGGACGGCCTTCCCGGCTGTCCGGAAAATATTAAAAAATCAGAGGTGTAAACCATGGGAAAGAAACTTATAATCACAGCCGCTCTTTGCGGTGCCGGAACAAAAAAGAGCCAGACTCCTTATGTTCCTGTAACTCCTGAAGAAATTTCTGACGATGCTATCGCCTGCGCTAAGGCCGGAGCTTCTGTTATCCATATTCACGTTCGTGATGAAGAAGGCAACAACACAATGTCTACAGCTAAGTTTGTAGAAGTTGTTAAACTTATCAAGGCTAAATCAAAGAAGGAAGGCGTTGACCTTATCCTTAACCTCACATCATCAGGATCAAAATTCCCTGAGATGATGAGAAGAGCTCAGCTTCCTGTTCTTCTTCCTGAAATGTGCTCATATGATCCTCTTTCAATGAACTGGGCAAACTCATATATCTTTATGAACTCTCCTCAGTATCTTGAAAAGCTTGGTCTTGAGGTTCAGGAACTCGGCATCAAGCCTGAGTGCGAAATCTTCAACGGCGGCGATATGGCTAACGTTGACTACTATGTAAAGAAGGGTGTTCTTAAGAACCCTGTTCATTATCAGTTCGTACTTGGTGTTACAGGTGGTATGCCTGGAACAGCTGAGTCTCTTGCATACTTCGTACCAAAGATGCAGCCTGGTTCAACCTGGTCAATCACAGGTATCGGAAGATGGCACATGCCATGCATCCTTCACGGACTTGCTATGGACTGCGACGGACTTCGCGTTGGTCTTGAAGATAACATCATGTATGAAAAAGGCGTTCTTGCTACAAACGTACAGCTTGTTGAGCGTGCTGTCAGAATCGCTGAAATGGTCGGCCGTGAGATTGCTACTCCTGCTGAAGCAAGAGAAATCCTTGGCCTTGTTAACCATGATGCTGAAGTTGATTATGAAGCACTTAATCCTGAAGATTACCTTGCCGGCGATGCTGAAGCATGGGCAAGCATGAAATAATTTTTAAAGGACCGGTGAATTCAAATGAAATTAGAAGATATTAAGAAAATCGCCGTTCTCGGTGCAGGTACCATGGGCCCTGGAATCGCTCAGGTTTATGCAACAGGCGGATACGAAGTTGTTATGTGGACACGTTCAGAGTCTACACGTGACAAAGCTCTTGCATCACTTCAGAACCAGTTTGCAACGTTCGTAGCCGAAGGTGAAATCTCACAGGCAGATGCTGATGCTGCTCTTGCAAGAATCAGCTTCAAGGCTACTGTAGAAGAAGCCATCGACGGTGCTCAGTTCATTCAGGAAACCATCGTTGAAAAACGTGATGCCAAAGAAGCTCTTTATGAACAGCTCAATGAGCTTGTAGGCGGCAAGGATATTATCATTGCTTCCAACACCTCTGCTCTTAACATTTTCGAAGTTGTTCCGGAAGCTCTGCTCCCTCAGCAGATCATCTGTCACTGGTATGCTCCTGCTCAGCTTCTTCCTCTGGTAGAAGTTGTAAAGAGCGAACAGGCTCCTATGGAATATGCTGAAATAGCTATGGCTCTTCTTAAGAACTGCGGCAAAACAGCTGTTTTCATGAAGAAATTCATTCAGGGATACATCGTTAACCGTCTTCAGCAGTGCCTTCACCGCGAAGTTTTCAATCTTATTGACAACGGTTACTGCGATGCTGAAGCTATCGACCTTGCTTCAAAGGCAAGCTTCATCCCTCGTGCTTGTGTTCTTGGTATCTGCAAGCGTATCGACTTCGGCGGAGTTGACATGAGCGCAAACAACTACAAGAACCACTCTTATTCAATGCCTGTAAACGGTGACGAGCTTCCAAAGACACTTGAAGAGCTTGTTGAAGCCGGAAACCTCGGCATCAAGACCGGTAAGGGATTATACGATTACACTGGTGTGGATATTGAAGAACTTAAGCTTAAACGTGATAAGCAGCTGTTCGAAGTATTCCGTCTTCAGAAGAAATTCCTTAACGATCCGGTTTAATCCAAAACACAAAAAGGCCCGTGCTCCGAAAAGGTGCACGGGCAATACTTAGAAAGGTAATAACTTACTATGAGAGATGTATATATCGTTGATGCATGCCGTACAGCAGTCGGCAAGTTCGGTGGAACACTTAAGCCTCTCAATGCTGATGAGCTTGCAACAACAGTAATGAAAGCTTCCATAGAACGTTCAGGCGTTGCAGCTGACCAGATTGATGAAGTAATCTTCGGTCATTGCCGCCAGACTTCTGATTTCTCAAATACAGCTCGTTACGCTGCACTGAAGGCCGGAATTCCGGAAGATATTCCTGCAAGCACAGTTATGATCGCATGCGCATCAGGCATGATGGCTGTACGTAACGGCGTTGATTCTATCCGTACAGGTGAAAACGAGGTTGTTCTTGCCGGCGGTACAGAAAGCATGACAAATGGCTTTTTCTATATTTCAAATGCACGCTGGGGCGTTGGTACAGGAACTACACAGCTTAAAGACTGCCTTACCGAAGCTCAGTTCAATTCACAGCCGCAGGAAACCTACGGAAAATTCAACATGGGCAATACTGCTGAAAAGATTGCCATGAAATTCAACATCAGCCGTGAAGATCAGGATGCTTTCTCATTTGAAAGCCAGAAGCGTGCCGCTGCTGCTATCGCAAGCGGACGTTTTGATGACGAGATCGTTCCTGTAATCGTTCCTCAGGGAAAGAAGAAAGACCCTATCGAATTTAAGGTTGATGAATTCCCTCGTGAGACAACTCTTGAAAAGATGGCAGCTCTTAAGCCATGCTTCGCATTTGACGGCTCAACAACACAGACAGTTACCGCAGGTACTTCCTCAGGACGCAACGACGGTGCTTCAGCTCTTATGCTTGCCAGCGAAGATAAGGTTAAAGAACTTGGTCTTAAGCCTATGGCTAAGATTCTGGCAACATCTGTTGCAGGTGTTGATCCTACTATCATGGGTATGGGTCCTGTTCCTGCAACAAAGAAGGCTCTTAAGCTTTCAGGACTGTCTCTTGACGATATCGGTCTTATCGAGCTTAATGAAGCATTTGCTTCTCAGTCACTGGCCTGCATCCGTGAGCTTGGTCTTGAAGACAGAATGGATATCATCAATGTTAACGGCGGAGCAATTGCTCTCGGTCATCCTATCGGATCATCAGGTTCAAGAATCATCGTTACACTTGTTCATGAAATGAAGAAGCGTAATGTTAAGTATGGTCTTGCTACACTCTGCGTTGCAGGTGGTATGGGTATGGCCTGCATAGTTGAACTCTGCGACTGATCATTAAAAGGTCGGGTGCCCCCGCAGCCGCGCTTTACTATTTTCGC
>JAZUFV010000005.1:0-4555 GCA_045640845.1 Lachnospiraceae bacterium | reverse complement strand
CGGTGTCATGAATAAGTGCTCTTTTCCGTCAGCAGTTACGATAGATCCTGCGTTAGGAACTATCGCGCCTGAAATAACTTTGATAAGAGTTGATTTTCCAGCCCCGTTCTCACCCAAAAGAGCATGGACCTCGCCTTTTTTCAGGTCGAATGAGACATCATTCAGGGCAACAACGCCGGGATATTCTTTTCTGATTTCTTTCAGAGAAAGAATTGTTTCGTTATTATGGTTTTCCATAGTCCATCCCTCCCTTATGAAAATTGTATATTTTAGGTGCATAAAAAAAATGCCACTATCGTTCAAATAGTTGCATTTTTATTTGTATTTGGATTTTATCGCCGTGTTATGGAGTTATGATGCGGGAGCACAGAGGATCAAGCTCATTCGGAGTTGAAGTAAGGCAGATGACCGATATTCCCTTCCTGCTGGCCAGTTCCAGTGTGGAAAAAACAGCCTCTTTAAGCATGATATCGCCGGACGAAATAGGCTGATAGCAGACGAAAATTCCTGCTCCGGAATAAAACCACTTATAGTACTTAAGCCTGATAACATCATACGGGCTGAGGTTAAGCATATAAATGGGCCTGTTATACGGAATATCGCCGAACATTACGGCAAGGTCCAGTATAAGCTCCTTTTTCAGCCTGTCATAATTTACTCCGCTGCCGGAAGCAACCAGCGCTATATTGTCAATTATGCTGAGTGACTGTATAAGGTCATTGCTTGAATCCAGCATGACCATGCCGGCTTTTGAAAAAGGCCAGCCAACCTTGGGATTAAATCTTCTTCCGTTAAGAATGAACTCTCCCGAGTAATCCATTTTCCCCTGAAGCACGGAATAAAAATCCCTGATATATTTTCCGGTTATATCATATATTCCGAAAATTTCGCCTTCGGATACTGAAAAGTTCAGCGGTTCATACGATGAAAACGAAACACTGTTTGCCGAAAAAACTATTTTTTTACTTTCAGCATCTTTTATTTTTTCTTTTATCGGCAGATAATCCTGCCCTATCAGTATCTGGAGAGCCAGTTTTTCATCAAACTCCGATTTATGGACACATTTTATGTTCAATCCGTCGCGGATAAAGAAAATCCTGTCAGCAAAATTCAGGAGCGTATCTGTTCTGTATGAAATGAATATGAAAGTGATATCATTCTTTTCCTTCAGCATGTCGATGAATGAAAAGAATGTCTGCTGGTCATTTAATGAAAGCGTGCTCCAGAAGTCATTTGCAATAATAAGCTTTGCCCCTGAGATAACAAGCTTAAGCAGCTCAAGCCTTCTGGTATCCAGGTCCGAAAGAGTGCTTACCATTGCCTTTGGTGAAACATTCAGGCCATAATCATTCAGAAGATCCTGCGTGCGGTTTATGAACATGTTCCTGGTTCTGATAACAAAAGAAGGGTTTACAGTAGGAATTGAATAGAAATTCTCGGCAACAGACATATACGGAAACAAAGCCGGTGTATCTGTTATTGAAAAAATACCGAATTTATGTTTATCACGAAGGTCATCAATATAAACCGCCTGGTCGTAAAGCCATATCCTGCCGGAATCCGGTATACAGTTTCCGCACAGTATGTCCGCAATAGTTGATATGCCTGAATCAACAAGGCCTGCTATTACGCAGGTCTCTTTTTCAAAAACATTCAGATCAAGATTTTTCAGGACATTGGAATAACTAATGCCGCGCATTCTGAGAAGTTCTGTTTTCAACCTATCTTCTCCTGATTTACAAAACCGCCGAATACGGTTTTAAAAAGTATCTTTATATCCAGTCCGAGCGTCCAGTTTTCAATGTACCAGATGTCGAACTCTACTCTCTTTCTGATCGAGGTATCTCCTCTCAGGCCGTTTACCTGCGACCACCCGGTGATGCCCGGCCTTATCTGCTGCCTAACAAGATATCTCGGGATGCTCTCCTTAAATTCGCTTACGAAATTAGGCAGTTCCGGGCGCGGTCCGACAAGGCTCATCTGCCCCGCAAATACGTTGAAGAACTGCGGCAGCTCATCCAGGCTCACCTTGCGGATGAAGCTTCCGAATTTTGTCCTTCTGTCATCGTTATCGGTAGTCCAGCCTGTGTTGCTGGTATTAATTTTCATGCTGCGGAATTTCAGCATGTAAAAAAGCTTTTTATCTTTTCCCACACGCTGCTGCTTAAAGATTACCGGGCCCGGGCTTGAAAGCTTCACGCCGATGGCCGTTATAAGCATAAGCGGACTGGTAACAATAATGAGAATAAGGGAAATGATAATATCGCCCAGCCTTTTGACGGCTCTCCAGCCTACGTTATCAAGAGGTGTGGCCCTCATGTTGATTATCTTTGTTGATCCGATATTCTCTATGCTCGGATGTGCCGGAAAACTGTCGTTATAGAACGGGATCATCTCAACCGGCATTCCCTCTTTTGCAGCAATATCCAGAACTTTTTCCATCCACTGATACTCATGCGGCTCAAGTGCGATAATGAGAGTGTCATATCTGCCCTCACCTATTATCTTCTCAAGATCCTCATAGCTTCCGAGGCAATCACCCAGTCCTTCTTTCTGAACTCCGCTGATATAGCCTTCAACCTTTATTCCCATCTGAGGATTGTTATTAACATTGCTGATAAATTTATGCGCCATGCTTCCGTTGCCGATAACAACAGCGCTGGTCATATCAAGGCCTTTTTCCCTGCGTTTTCTGATTATCACGACTCCGATAAGTCTTTTGACTATCATAAGTGCGCTGGAAATTACCCAGAAGAAAACAAGGGCCCATCTTGAGATATCTGTGATCCTCAAAACATAGAAGAATGACATGAGGATGAGGGCGCCCAGAAGGTTAATTACGATTATTTTCAGAAAGTCCTTGCCGTGACTTTTATATCTGGTGTTTTTATACATCCCCAGAAAATAGTTGATCAGGATGATAAAAATGCTGTAAATAACGGCCTCAAATACAAATGAACCCGTGCGGTAGGAAATGTTAAGAACCCCATTAAGGACCCTGAATCTCAGGATCATTGCCAGAAAAACAGAAATAAAGATCAGAACTGCGTCTGACAGTGCATTTATAACATTAACGGTTGACTGATGCTTCTTTATCATAGGCAGCCTCTCCTATCCGCGTTTTCTGCGGAATTTACGTTTCAGGAAATCTGTTCCCTTCTTCAGCCAGTGCTGGCTTTCCATGTTAAGGACAGGTATTTCTTTATATTCTATATTGTTGGTTCTGATCCACACATCAAGCAGCCTTTCGCTTACAAAGCCGAAAACCCGCTTGTCATTATCACTGTATCCGGTTATATCAATGCGCTTTTCAAGCTTGAAAAGAACATCGAAAAGCCAGCTGCAGTAACCATCCAGAATATCTTTTCTCATTACCAGCATGTTGAATTTATGGCCGCTGGTAAGCTTCATGCTTTCATCAAATGCCTTAATGTAGTCAGGCCATTCTTCGCAGAGTATCTTTCTAGTTTCGTCCAGATCGCACGCATGGTGTGCATGTGCATACTGGTCATAATTGTTCTCTATGAAATAGTCTCTCTTCTTTGGGAGAATGACAGGTACTTTCGCAAAAATCTCCTCCGCCTCACTGAGAGTCATTATCTGCTGCCATTTATCGCCGCCCCGGCTGCCCTTAAAATGTCTTCTGTAGTGGCAAAGGCCTATGTATTCCGCATCCAGATTCTTCCATGCCCAGTAAAGTCCTGTCAGCTCGCAGTAATTTGCGTTTTTACCGCTGATATTTTCACCGGTGCAGTCTTTTTCAAACCCCAGATTTCTCTCTGCGAGGCTTCCCACCTCAAGAGGCAGATACATCGGATCTTCCGGCATTTTATAAGCTTTATGTGTTGCTACGATTATCTTTATATTCATCTTTTCAGACCGGCCCTTCACCTGCAGCTTTCAACCAGCGCATCGCTGATCAGCTTTGCCACCAGTTCATACCCGAACTGGCTCGGATGCTGGGCATCCTCAAACATTATTATATCTTTATTTTCATCCGCAAACTTCCAGAACTCATCGCCCACATGAATGACCGGCAGTCCTGTCAGCTCTGACAGCTTTTCATATGCCTCATGGAATTTCGGCTGAAGCTCCGGCTCCCTCCTGTAACTCATAGTTTCGTACAGAAAGATTTTTGTTCCTTTCGGTGCCTTGTCAATAAAGCTCTGAATCACCGCGGCGCTTTCTTCGGTCTTCTGCCTTACAAAATGGCTTTCTTCCTGAAGCACGATGATATCATAATCTCCGTAAGCTATTTTTGTAAGCAGTTTTTCATCTTTAAGATGCTCGCTTAAATAAGCCCCGTCAAAGCCGTAAACATCCGGTATTATCTCTATACCTTCATCTGCTGCATACGCAGCGCACATTTTTGCCATGTCATTTCTGAAGGTGTAGCTGTTTCCGATAAAAGCTGCGGTAAAACTTGTCTTTTTTGTTTCTTCTGTTGTTTCAGTGATTTCTTCAGATGTTTCCGCCTGCGTAACCTGAACGGTCTGTGCCTCGGCCTCTTCTGTTCTTACCCTGTTTTTTTCCACACGGATGGCACCCAGCGCCA
>JAZUFV010000004.1:0-2376 GCA_045640845.1 Lachnospiraceae bacterium | reverse complement strand
ATCATCGGGCCTTCAGCCATGATCTTGAAATCGTCATTGTACCAGATCTTATTGGTATCAGGTTCATACCTTGGATATCCCTTAAGCTTTGACAGGGTATCCATCATCAGATCACAGTAATAATGTGCTTCAAAGTCGATCTTTCTCATTCTTTTGCCTCCACTTTCTTCATTTTGCGCTTAGGAGTGAATGCTCCCGTAAGTTTAGAATTTGTATACCAGTCAAATGTAAGAGCAAGGATCAGGATGATAGCCTTTGCAACATACTGCCAGTATGAATCCAGTTTCAGTGAGATCATGCCGTTTGAAAGCATTGTCAGTACCAGTACAGCCAGTGACATATTGAAAACATTTCCCTGTCCGCCGCCAAGTGCAACGCCGCCCAGCAGGCAGGCTGTAATGCAGGTGATCTCTGTACCAGGTCCGGTAAGAGGTGTGGCAACTGTGGATCTTCCCATAAGTATCAGGGCAGTTATGCCGCACAGGAAACCGCAGACCATAAATGCGAATATACGCATGCGCTTTACATTAACGCCTGAAAGTCTTGCAACTTCTTCATTTCCGCCTGTTGCATACAGCTTTCTTCCGAAGTATGTATTGTTAAGCATGAATGCAATGACAAGCAGCAGTATGACGGCCAGGATAATGCAGAACGGTATTCCGCCGATGGTTCCGAGGCCGAAGAATGTAACTATGTCATCAACGCCAAGCATGGTTTCTGAATTTGAA
The DNA here is from genome assembly GCA_045640845.1 of Lachnospiraceae bacterium. Classification (GTDB taxonomy): domain Bacteria; phylum Bacillota; class Clostridia; order Lachnospirales; family Lachnospiraceae; genus RGIG5612. Next base: position 1,648 of record JAZUFV010000004.1, on the reverse strand, counting down.
AGTACATATGAAAAACCATGGAACAGTGTCTGCGTTGAAATGGTGATAATGATAGGATGCATGTTAAGCTTGGTCCAAAGGAAACCGTTGAGCAATCCCATTGCAAGAGATGCAAGAACCATCACCGGCAGAACAATTCCAACACTTACTCCCTTTACGATATAAAGAACACCGTAAATAGATGAGCAGAGTGAAATGATATATCCTGCAGAAAGATCCATACCGCCTACAATGATCGTCATGCTGACACCCAATGCAGCTATCAGTGTGTATGATGTCTGTACCAGGATTGTCCTTATATTGGCAATACTGAAGAAGTTCTTGCCGCCGACTCCAAACACAATGAGCAAAACTACAAACAGAATGATCAACAAATATTTCTTTAAGAAAAGAGCTCCGTTAAATTTTTTTGCCATTTCCATATTCTCCTTTTCCGGTTACATATTTCCCGAAGCAGCTTCCATGATGGCAGCCTGAGTTATTTCATCGCCCTCAAGCATTGCAGTCATTTTGCCTTCGCAGATAACCATTATCCGGTTACACATTCCGATAAGTTCCACCATATCCGATGAGATCATGATGATGGTCTTTCCTTCTTTGGCCAGCTTGTCCATCAGGATATATATTTCTTCTTTCGCGCCCACATCAATGCCCCTGGTAGGTTCATCGAAAATGATCACGTCCATATCAGCTGCCAGTGTCTTGGCCACAACAACCTTCTGCTGGTTTCCGCCGGAAAGGTTCTTTACCAGCTGCTGGCTGTTAGGTGTTTTGATCGACAGTGCGTCTATATACTTATCTGTCACATCACTGCTCTTTTTCTTGCTTACAAAGAAGCCGTCACCTGCCTGATAAATAAAAGGAATATTCCAGCTGATTGGTTTCGTCAGGAAAACGCCCTGTCCTTTCCGGTCTTCAGGAATAAGCGCCATTCCGCAGTCCAGAGCATTTTTCGGGCTTTTTATCTTTTTCCTGACTCCGTTTACATATACCTCTCCGCAGGCCTTCTTATCGGCTCCTATCACGCCTCGTACCAGCTCAGTACGTCCGGAACCTACAAGACCTGATATTCCGAGGATTTCTCCCCTTCTTGCTTCAAAGGAAATGTCCTCAACAACGTTTGTGCAAAGGCCTTCAACCTTAAGAGTCACTTCTCCGATTTCCCTTTCCTTGCTCGGATAAGTATCAGCAAATTCACGGCCTACCATCAGGTTGATAAGAGTCTTACGATCTGTTTCTTCAATGTTGAAGGTTTCAATCTTCTCACCGTCGCGCATAACGGTTACTCTGTCACAGATACGGAAGAGTTCTTCGATCCTGTGAGAGATATAAATTATCGATACACCTTCTTTTTTAAGTTCCTCAATAACTCTGAATAAAGATTCAACCTCGGAAACAGAAAGCGGTGCCGTAGGTTCATCCATTATGATGATCTTTGCCTGACGTGAAATAGATTTTGCTATTTCCACTATCTGCTTGTACGCATTTGAAATGAACTGAACCTTCTGGGTAGGACTTATATCCAGTCCGAACCTGTCCAGAACCTTCTTTGCTTTCTCATTCATTGCCTTTCTGTTTACCAGACGGCCGAATTTCTCACCAAAACAGATATTTTCCGCAACAGTCATGGTATTTATCATGTTGAGTT
>JAZUFV010000003.1:0-5246 GCA_045640845.1 Lachnospiraceae bacterium | reverse complement strand
GTCATCTCATGCCCAATTGTGAAATCGTGCAAAAGGGAACAGCCCGTCTCTGAAAAAATTGATTTTACGTCAGGGCATGGTCACTTTTGCACGATTTCACAAACTCACATCCGGAGCCGGGCTCATACCGCCTTCACTTTTGCACGGTTTCACATCTGATTCCGGACAGTTTCAAGTTCTTCTTCAGCTTCCATGATTTTTTCAAGAATATCCTCGGCTGCCGCTTCCTTTTCATCTATATTATTCTGGACATCCATCAGTTTCTGGTAGTCAGCTGCTGTTTCAGGATCTTCCAGCTTTTTCTTTAATACAGATATCTCATCCTCAATACCGGCCATTTCAGCCTCAAGCCTTTCGATTTTCTTCAAAAGCTTTGACTCAAGTTTTCCCGGATTGATACTGATAAGGTTATCATTCCGGGCGGGTGCATTCTGTACCGGGGCTGTTTCCGTTTCATCGCCGCGTGCTTCAAGCCGCCTTTTTTCTTCCCTGTATTCCTTATAAGGCATGTTGTAGAACCTGGTCTCTTCGCCTTCAAACTCGAGAACATTTGTAGCTGTTTTACTTATGAAGTAACGGTCGTGTGAAACAAAAATGACTGTTCCCTCATAACTGACAAGCATATCCTCAAGGGCTTCCTTGCCGATCATATCCATGTGGTTTGTCGGCTCATCAAGAATTATGAGATTCGGTTTTGTGAAGAACATCTTGCACAGCGCAAGCCTTACACGTTCTCCTCCGGAAAGTCCGCCGAGCTTCTTTTCAACTTCCTCACCGCTGAACACAAACGCGCCGAGAGCACTTCTGGCCTCCTCGCGGGTGAGCCGCGGGTATGTATCCCAGAAATTATCAAGAACGCTCTGTTCAGGATCCTGATCGTTTATAAGCGCCTGCTGCTGGTCAAAATATCCCCACTCAACATTTTTCCCGTATTCAAAGCTTCCGCCGAGCGAAGGAATAAGGCCTACAAGCGTTTTAAGAAGGGTGGACTTCCCTATCCCGTTCCTTCCGACAACAGCCAGTCTTTCGCCGCGCCTTAAAGTAAATGATGTGCTGCATAGCTGCCTGTCATAACCAAGCTTAAGATCCTTTACTTTCAGAACCTCACTGTAACTTTCAATGCGGGGCGTGAAGTTTGCCCGGAATGCCTTCACATCAAATTTGCGGGGCTTCTCCACCTTTATCATATGCTCAATGACTTTTCTCTTTGAACGGACAGAGGTTATCTTTGTCGGGGTATTCTTCCACTTTTCTATCCAGTCCTGAAGACGCTTGATCTCTTTTTGCTGGGCTTCAAAGTCTTTTTCCTGCTTAAGGAAGTTTTCCTCCTTCTGTTTTACAAACGCAGAATAATTTCCGCTGTAGCGCTTCATTATCCCGTACTCTATCTCATAGGTTACGGAGACGATCCCGTCAAGAAAAGCTCTGTCATGCGATACTATGACAACTGCATGCTTATAATTCCTCAGATAGTCCTCCAGCCATTCTATGGTAGGAAGATCCAGGTGGTTTGTAGGCTCATCAAGAAGAAGGATATCAGGCTTTGAAAGGAGAAGCTTCATGAAGGCTATCTTTGTCTGCTGGCCTCCGGAGAATTCGCCTATCGGGCGCTTAAGGTCCTCAATGGCAAATCCGAACTTCTGGAACATAATGAGCATCTCTCTTTCGCAGGTGTGTCCCTCAAGCGCATCAAAGCGGCGCTGCAGGCTGTCCAGCCTTGAAAGCAGACGTTCATGCTCTTTTGGATCTGTTGTCTTTGAAAGGGCGTTTTCTGTCTCTCTGAGTGCGTTTCCGCATTCATATACGGGCGCAAATACTTTTTTTATCTCATTTTCAACGGAGATGCTTCCGTCCTCAAAGCTTATCTGCTTAAGCATGCCTATTGTGGTTCCGCCGGCGATCATAAAAACAGCGTCTTCATCACTGTCAAGGTTTGCTGTTTCAAGCTCACCTGTGATCAGTTTAAGAAACGTTGTCTTTCCGCAGCCATTCCGTCCGACAAGAGCAATCTTCTCATTGTTCCGGATTTCAAAATTGGCATCATCTAAAATTGTATCGGCGCCATACATTGCTATGGCATGTCTGATCTGCAGTTTCATAACCTGTTTATTCTATTTTAATTTTAGACTATTTACAATACTCAAAGTTTTTTGTTATTATTACCTGCAAATGCACTGTTTATATGGAGGCAGAAATGAACAGAGTATATATTCCGGACGGATACAAACCAATCTTAGATGAATACGACACGCAGCGTGCCATCGCTTTCATCAAGAAGAGTTTTCAGGAGGAGTTTGCCGATGCACTCAACCTTAAACGTGTTACAGCACCACTTTTTGTAATGGAGGCTTCCGGGCTTAACGATAACCTTAACGGCCATGAAAGGGCCGTATCATTTGATATTCCTGCACTTGGCGGTGAAGAGGCACAGGTGGTGCACTCTCTTGCCAAGTGGAAAAGGCTTGCCCTGAAACGCTACAACTTCAATGTGGGCAAGGGCCTTTACACTGACATGAATGCCATCCGCAGGGAGGAGGATCTGGATAACCTCCACTCTGTTTACGTTGACCAGTGGGACTGGGAAAAGATCATTGAGGAAAATGACCGTACCCTGGATTTTCTGAAGGCCACGGTTTCAGCCATTGTTCAGAGCATATGCGACACATCAGAACGGTTCCATGTTCACTATCCTCAGATAGATATCAGTTTTTCAAGGGATGTTGCTTTCATTACATCCCAGGAGCTTGAAGATATGTATCCTGATCTGGACAGCCACGGAAGGGAAAATGCTTTTCTTAAGGAACATCACACTGCATGCATCATGCAGATAGGCGGTGCGCTTGCAAGCGGAAAGCCTCATGACGGGCGTGCTCCGGACTATGACGACTGGGATCTTAACTGTGATATTTTCTTCTGGAGTGATGTTCTTGAAAGGGCTGTGGAAATATCTTCAATGGGAATAAGGGTTGACCCTGAATCACTTGACAGGCAGCTTAAGGTTTCCGGCTGCGATGACAGACGTTCCCTTCCGTTCCATAAGATGCTCCTGAACGGCGAGCTTCCGCTCACCATCGGAGGCGGAATCGGCCAGTCAAGGCTCTGCATGCTTATGATGGGCTGTGCGCACATCGGCGAAGTCCAGTCCAGCGTGTGGGATGATGAAACGGTTGCCGTGTGCGAGAAAGCCGGCGTAAGGCTTCTGTAGCATATAATACAAAGGCGGATGCGATGCATCCGCCTTATTTTTATTCAGGTGCTCTTTCTGTTCCCAGGAAGAATACGGCAACGGTTCCGTATCCGCAGTGGGAGCCGATAATTGTTCCTATGTTATAGATCGGTATTTTCCCTTTCAGTTTAGGGAATGCTTCTTCAACGGCCGTCCTTAGTTCTTCTGCATCTTCCATGCAGTTTGCATTATTGATCCAGCACTTCTGATCGTAATCAGCTCCGTCGTCGGCATATTCAAGCATCATTCTTACAGTTTCCGCAACTGCCTTCTTTTTGCCTCTTACCTTGCTGTAGGCAATAATCCTGCCTTTATCATCAAGACGCATGATAGGACAGATATTAAGGACTGTAGCTATGGCTGCAGTAGGCCCTGAAACGCGGCCTGTCCTCTTGAACTGTGTCATGTTGCTTGAGAAGAACTGATGGTGAAGCCTCTTTTTGTTGTTCTCCACCCATTCATATACTTCTTCTATCGATGCTCCTGCATCAGCCATATCTGCCGCAAAATCCATCAGCATTCCATAGCCCGTTGAAGAACATACAGAATCTATTGTCATGATCTTTCTGTCAGGGTACTCGGCCCTCAGTTCATCTGCGGCCGCAAAAGCGTTCTGCCATGAGCCTGACTGGCCGGATGTGAATGTGATATGAAGTACATCTCCCTGCTTAACCAGCTCTTCAAGGTATTCCTTATACGTAAAAACATTTATCTGGGATGTCTGCGGGAGCTTTCCCTGGTCAAGCAGTCTGTAGAATTCCGGACGTGCCTCCGGATCCCTCTCCATATCATCCACATAGTCAACATCATCAATAACATAATGATAAAAAATAACGTGAATATCACGTTCTTCAAGGTGAGAATATGGCACATCCACTGTGGATTCACAGGATAAAATAAAACTTCTGCTCATAGTTTCCTCCTTTAAATTTATTTTTCGCCCCGGTCCAGAGCAAAAAGCTCTGTACTAAGGCAGTCTAATGTGATATAAAAGTGCTGTTACACTAAAGGAAATATACCACACGGAGCCTTTCTTTTCAATTCCTGTGTGGACAAGAGTTATTCAATGAAAAGGTATTAAAATGATCTGTGAAAATGTACTGCAGGCAATGGGGCATACCCCCGTTATACGTCTGAACCATATGGTTCCGGAAGGGAGCGCTGAGGTTCTTGTGAAATTTGAAGGGCTTAATGTTGGCGGCTCCATCAAAACCCGTACTGCCCTCAACATGCTTCAGGCAGCCGAAAAAGCCGGAAAAATAAATAAGGACACAATTATTGTCGAGCCTACCAGTGGAAATCAGGGCATCGGCCTTGCTCTGGTGGGAGCTGTAAGAGGATATAAAACCGTCATCATCATGCCGGATTCCGTAAGTGAAGAGCGCAGGAAGATCATCCGCCATTACGGTGCGGAAGTTATTCTGATCCATGACGATAATGACATTGGAAAAGCCATCCACGACTGCCTTGCAAAGGCTGAGGAAATGGCTGCGGCAGACCCTCATGTTTTCATTCCGCAGCAGTTTACAAATCCTGAAAATGTTATGGCTCATAAGAACCATACTGCTCTGGAACTTATGGAGCAGGTGGGCGGACCTATCCATGGTTTCTGTTCGGGAATCGGCACCGGCGGTACCATTACAGGTATCGGGGAAGTTCTGAAAGCTCAGTTCCCTGAGATTGAGATATGGGCTGTTGAGCCGGAAAATGCCGCCATTCTTGCAGGCGGCAATATAGGTACACATATTCAGATGGGTATCGGAGACGGGCTGATTCCTGATATCCTGAACACTCAGATATACAGCAACATATTTATCGTCTCTGATGACGTGGCACTTAAGACTGCAAAGGACCTTGCTGCAAAGGAAGGAATCTTCTGCGGAATATCAAGCGGAACCAATGTGGCTGCTGCCATTGAACTGGCAAAGAAGCTCGGGCCGGGAAAAACGGTTGGCACCGTGCTTCCTGACACGAAGTCGGATCGTAGCCATGTCGTTCTGTGAGCCAAGGAGTTGGGAGC
>JAZUFV010000002.1:0-13173 GCA_045640845.1 Lachnospiraceae bacterium | reverse complement strand
AATTAGAGCTCCCAACTCCTTGGCTCACAGAACGACATGGCTACGATCCGACTTGAATTGTTGCTTACATAAAAGAACTCAATACCGGCAAGGAAGAGGTTGCCCCTATTGTTTATTTCAAGAGCAGGGAAGAGGGCATAGAGGTTGAAGTTGCTTTCCAGTTTGTAAATGAATTTGAAGAAAACATAATGGGCTTCTGCAACAATATCTACACCCAGGAGGGCGGAACCCATCTTACCGGCTTCAAGTCGCGCTTTACATCAATAATCAACCAGTATGCAAGAGCTCTGGGAATCCTTAAGGATAAAGATGATAACTTTACGGGTGCTGATGTCAGAACGGGTATGACTGCCATCGTAGCCGTGAAGCATCCTGATCCGCGTTTTGAAGGCCAGACAAAAACAAAGCTTGATAACGCCGATGCACAGAAGGTCGTTTCCGATCTTACCGGCGAAGAGCTTGAAAGATATTATGATAAAAACCTTGAGAACCTGAAAAACACCATCAGCTGCGCCGAAAAGAGCGCAAAGATAAGAAAGGCTGAGGAAAAGACCAGGACAAACCTGCTTTCCGCCAAAAAGTATGTCATGGAAGGCAACGGAAAGCTGAGCAACTGCGAAAGCAGAAAGCCGGAAGAGTGCGAGGTTTTCATAGTAGAGGGAGATTCTGCCGGAGGTTCGGCAAAGAAAGCCAGAAACAGAAGAACCCAGGCAATACTTCCTATAAGGGGAAAAATCCTGAATGTTGAGAAAGCATCAATGGATAAAGTTCTTGCAAACGCTGAGATAAAGACAATGATCCAGGCCTTTGGCTGCGGCTTTTCGGAAGGCTACGGAAATGATTTTGACATAAGTAAGCTGCGCTATCATAAGATCATCATCATGACAGATGCCGATGTTGACGGTGCCCACATTGCGACGCTGCTGCTCACGTTCTTTTACAGGTTTATGCCTGACCTTATCAGGGCCGGACATATATATCTGGCAACGCCTCCTTTGTACAAAGTAATACCGAAAAAGGGGAAGGAAGAGTACCTGTATGATGATGCCGCTCTTGAAAAATACAGGAAAACACATGCATCAAACTTTATTCTTCAGCGTTATAAAGGTCTTGGAGAAATGGATGCGGAGCAGTTGTGGGAGACCACGCTTGATCCGGAAAACCGTGTTCTTAAGCAGGTGGAGATAGAAGACGGAAGACTTGCCTCGGAAGTTACGGAAATGCTTATGGGAAGCGATGTTGCCCCAAGAAAGCAGTTCATCCACGATAATGCCCAGACAGCAGAGCTTGATATATAAATCCACAGGCCTTCGGGCCTGAACACAGGAGTGATCAGATGGCAGAAGACATCATAAGAAGTGAATATTCGGAAGTAATGCAGAAGTCCTATATAGACTATGCAATGAGCGTAATCTGCGCCCGTGCCGTGCCGGATGTAAGGGACGGTCTTAAGCCTGTTCAGCGCCGTGTACTTTACGCGATGAGCGAATTAGGGCTTAAGTCAGATAAGCCTCACAGGAAGTCTGCACGTATTGTCGGTGATGCGATGGGTAAGTACCATCCTCACGGCGATTCTTCAATATATGAGACACTTGTTGTACTTTCACAGGATTTCAAAAAGGAAATGCCTCTTGTTGACGGACACGGAAACTTCGGATCCATTGAGGGTGACGGTGCCGCCGCAATGCGTTATACCGAAGCTCGTCTTGAGGAATTTACCCAGAACGTTTATCTTGCAGACCTGGATAAAAATACAGTTGATTTTGTACCAAACTTTGATGAGACGGAAAAAGAGCCGGCAGTACTTCCGGTAAGAATACCGAATGTACTTGTAAACGGTTCGGAAGGCATTGCCGTCGGAATGACGACCAGCATCCCTACCCATAATCTGGGTGAGGTTGTTGATGCAATGACTGCCTATATAAAGAAAAATTCCATAACAACGGAAGAGCTTATGGAAATCCTCCCGGGACCGGATTTCCCGACCGGAGGCCTGGTTGTAAACAAGGCTCACCTGAAGGAAATATATGAGTCCGGAACCGGAAAGATAAAGCTGAGAGGCCGCGTCGTATTTGAGCCTGCAAAGAAAAAGGCTGACCGTGATAAGCTTGTGATCACGGAAATACCGTATACGATGATCGGGGCAAACATCAGCAAATTCCTGGCAGATATCTGCGATCTGGCAGAGACCAAGAAAACCACCGATATAGTGGACATATCAAACGAATCCGATAAAGACGGAATAAGGATTGTACTTGAACTCAAACATGGGGCTGACCCTGTTAAGATCGAGAACATGCTTTACAAGAAGACCCGTCTGGAGGATACATTCGGCGTAAATATGCTGGTAATTGCGGACGGAAAGCCTGAAATATTCGGGCTTAAAGAAATCCTTAAGCACTGCACGGATTTCCAGTATGAGATCAATACCAGAAAATATACAACGCTTCTTGGCAAAGACAGGGAGCAGCTTGAAATCAGAGAGGGCCTCATAAGGGCATGTGATATTATTGACCTCATCATTGAGATCATCCGCGGAAGCAGCAGCGTTCAGATTGCAAAAGCCTGCCTTGTTGAAGGAAATACCGAAGGAGTTAAATTCAAGTCAAAGGAATCGGAAGCCCTGGCAAAAGAACTTCATTTTACGGAAAATCAGGCTCAGGCAATACTTGACCTCAGGCTTTCAAAACTCATCGGCCTTGAGATACTCAAACTCCGGGAAGAACGCGATGCTCTTGTAAAAGAGATAGCCGAGTTTGAAAAAATACTTTCAGACAGCAATGCCATGAAGAAGGTCATCATAAAAGACCTTGAGCAGATCAAGAAAAAATATGCAGTCCCGAGAAGAACGGAAATTACCGATGCACAGGCAGCCGTATTTGAAGAGGAAAAGGTTAAGGAACAGGAAGTAGTATTCCTTATGGATCGTTTCGGATATGCCAAGCTTATTGAAACCTCTGCATATGAAAAAAATGCAGAGACCATAGATGCAGAAAACAAATATGTTTTCAGATGCATGAATACTGACAGGATCTGCATATTTACCCAGAACGGAGTAATGCATCAGCTGAAATGTCTGAAACTGCCGGTGAAGAAGCCGAAGGACAAGGGAATTCCGGTTGACAACCTGTGTAATTACACAAGTTCAACTGAAAATATCATTCAGGTTTTCCCAATGTCAAAGCTGGTTCTTTCCGAGCTTCTGTTTACAACAAAGAACGGAATGATGAAGTTTGTCGACGCTTCGGAATTTGATGTTATCAAACAGACCGTGGCTGCAACCAAACTCATGGACGGGGATGAGGTTATAAGCATAGAATGCTTTGATACTTCCGACCGTAAGGTATATACAGAATTTGAATTTGAAGAAGAAACGATGCCTGTTCTTCTTTCGGGCGGATCTGACGATGTTCCTGTGGGAGAAATAAGCCAGTTTACCGATGATGATGACCAGCTCACATTTGAGTTCTTTGATCTGAGCGGAGGGGACAGCGAACAGGTAAGCTTTTCACTTGCTGATGAAACTGAAGAAGAGCCCGTCAGCGCAGACAACTCGGAGCCTGTGGCTGTAACCAGAAAAGATGAATTCCACACGAATAAGATGGTTGTTCTCCAGACAAGGGACGGAATTTTCCTAAGGTTTAAGCTTGATGAAGTTCCTGAGAAGAAAAAAGGCGCTGTGGGCGTACGGGGCATTAAGCTGAGTCCGGGTGATGAGATCGACAAGGTTTACGTTATCGGATTCGGAGACAAAGGTGTGATCCGATATCATGACAAAGATCTGGAGCTTATGAAGATCAAGTTGGCAAAACGTGACGGAAAAGGAACAAAGCCGAGACTCTGATATGGTCAAATTAAGTGTTGAAAAAGGGAAAATATAAGCATAATATTATGCTTATGTTCTAAAAAGGAAGTAGAAAAAATGGAAAAATTAAAAGTAGGTATTTTAGGTGCAACAGGAATGGTAGGCCAGAGATTTGTAACTCTTCTGGAAAACCATCCGTGGTTTGAAGTAGTTCTTCTTGCCGCAAGTGAAAGAAGTGCAGGAAAAACTTATGAGGAAGCTGTGGGAGCTAAATGGAAGATGGCAGTTCCAATGCCTGAACGTCTTAAGAATGTGATCGTTAAGAATCTTAATGATGTTGAAGCAAATGCAAAAGAAGTGGATTTCTGCTTCAGCGCGGTTGATATGGACAAGGAAGCCATCCGTGCTTTTGAAGATGCTTATGCAAAGACAGAAACACCTGTAGTTTCAAATAACTCAGCCCACAGATGGACACCTGATGTTCCTATGGTTATCCCTGAGATCAACCCTGAACATATAGAAGTTATCAAATACCAGAGAGAAAGACTGGGGACAAAGAGAGGCTTTGTTGCTGTTAAGCCTAACTGCTCGATCCAGAGCTATACCCCTGCACTTAATGCCCTTAAGGACTTTGGTCCAAAACAGGTTGTTGTCTGCACATACCAGGCTATTTCAGGCGCCGGAAAGACATTTAAGGACTGGCCTGAAATGGTTGAGAATGTAATCCCATATATCGGCGGAGAAGAGGAAAAGAGTGAAATGGAACCTCTCAAGGTATGGGGAAAGATCGACCCTGAAAAAGGTGAGATCGTCACAGCTGAAAGCCCTGTCATCACAGCACAGTGCCTCAGGGTTGCTGTTCAGGACGGACACACTGCTGCAGTTTTCGTAAACTTTGATAAGAAGCCTGATAAAGAAACCATCCTTAAGAGATGGGCAGAGTACAAGGGAGTTCCTCAGGAACTTGAGCTTCCTTCAGCTCCGAAGCAGTTTATTCAGTATTTTGAAGAAGACAACCGCCCTCAGCCTCAGCTTGACAGAGACTATGAGCGCGGAATGGGTGTCAGCCTCGGCAGATTAAGAGAAGATAAAATCTTTGATTATAAGTTTGTGGGACTTTCCCATAATACCGTAAGAGGTGCAGCAGGCGGAGCCATCCTCCTTGCAGAGCTTCTTACAGCAAAAGAATATATTCAGGCAAAATAAACACAAGAGGTGTAAAGATGAAAGTCAGAACCAGATATGCTCCAAGCCCTACAGGCAGAATGCACGTTGGAAATTTGAGAACAGCTCTTTATGAGTATCTTATTGCAAGACATGAAGACGGTGAGTTTATCCTCCGTATTGAAGATACCGATCAGGAACGCTTTGTAGAGGGCGCTCTTGAGATCATTTACAATACACTTGAGGAAACAGGCCTTGACTATGATGAAGGCCCTGATAAGCCGGGGGAGTGCGGACCGTACGTACAGAGTGAGCGTGTTGAATGCGGACTTTACATGGACTACGCAAAACAGCTGATTGAAAAAGGCAAGGCTTATTACTGCTTCTGCTCAAAGGAACGTCTTGAAAGCCTTAAGCAGGTTGTAGCGGGAAAAGAGATCATGATGTATGACAAGCACTGCCTGCATCTTCCAAAGGAAGAAATAGAGGCAAAGCTTGCGGCAGGTGAGCCTTTCGTTATCCGTCAGAATGTACCTCATGAGGGAACCACAACATTTGCTGATGATATTTACGGAGCCATCACGGTAGAAAATGCCGAGCTTGATGATATGATCCTCATCAAGTCCGACGGATATCCTACATACAATTTTGCAAACGTAATTGATGACCATCTTATGGGAATTACCCACGTTGTCCGTGGTAACGAGTATCTTTCATCCACACCGAAGTATATGCTTCTTTATGAGGCATTCGGATGGGAGCCTCCTGTATTTGTACATCTTCCGCTTATTACAGATGAAGAGCATCATAAACTCAGCAAGAGATCCGGACATTCTTCATTTGAGGATCTTGTTGAACAGGGATTCCTTCCTGAGGCAATCGTCAATTATGTTTCGCTTCTCGGCTGGAGTCCGGAAGGAAATGAAGAGATATTCAGCCTGAAGGAACTCATAAAGAATTTTGATTACAAGAGGATAAATAAATCTCCTGCAGTCTTTGACATGATGAAGCTCAGATGGATGAACGGCGAATATATCAAGACCATGGATTATGACGAATATAAGAAATATGCGCTTCCTTATGTTCAGAAGGTGATCCATAAGGATATAGATCTTGATAAGATCCTGGAACTGATGAAGACAAGAATAGAAGTCTTCCCTGACATCCCTGAAAAGATTGATTTCTTTGATGAACTTCCTGAGTATGATACTGCAATGTATACTCACAAGAAGATGAAGACTGATTCGGCAATCTCGCTTGAGGTGCTTGAAGAGATTCTTCCGGTGCTTGAGGCTCAGGAAGATTACAGCCTTGATGCACTTCATGATGTTGTGATGGATTTCATCGCAAAGAAGGAAGTCAAGAACGGAGTGGTTCTGTGGCCTCTTCGTACCGCAGTAAGCGGTAAACAGATGACACCGGGAGGTGCATTCGAAATTATGGATATTTTAGGAAAAGAAGAATCTCTTGCCCGCATCAGAAAGGGCATAGGGATGCTTAAAGGTGATAAATGAATTTATTTTCACGGGAAAAAGGTTTTTACGGAAGGGTAATGAAGATATTTCTGCCGGTCCTTCTGCAGAATGTCATTACCAACTTTGTAAGCCTTCTGGATAATGTTATGGTGGGCGCCGTGGGCACAGAGCCAATGAGCGGCGTTGCCATAGCAAACCAGCTCATATTTGTTTTTAACCTGGCAATATTCGGCGGACTCGCCGGTGCCGGGATCTATACTGCCCAGTTCTACGGCAAAGGTGACAATCACGGCATCAGCCAGACTGTCCGGATGAAAATCTATATTGCACTTATAACGTCGGCTGTTTTCATTCTCGTTTTTTCACTTGCGGGAGGAAATCTCATAACCCAGTTCCTGCATGAAGGAAATGAGGGACTTGATCTTGCGGCCTGCTTCAATTACAGCCTGGATTATCTTAAGGTTATGATGATCCAGATGGTTCCGTTCGCCTTTATCCAGGTTTATGCCTCCACCTTACGTGAAAGCAAGGAAACGGTTGTTCCTATGGTTGCCAGCATCATAGCTGTATTTGTTAACCTTATCGGCAACTACATTCTTATTTTCGGTAAGTTCGGCGCTCCTGAGCTGGGCGTTGTGGGCGCTGCGATCGCCACGGTTATCGCAAGATTTGTTGAGGCAGGGATCCTGATCATTTATTCTCATGTGAAGAAGAACAAGTTTCCGTACATGTCTGAAGTATACAGGTCTCCGAAAGTTTCACGCTTTGTTGTCCGCGGTATCATAAGGAAAGGGGCATTGCTTCTTCTCAATGAGCTTTTATGGTCATCGGGAATGACGGTTCTTAACCAGTGCTATTCCACAAGAGGCCTTGAGGTTGTTTCAGCGGTTAATATCGCAACTACTGTCAGCAATCTTTTCATGTGTGCGGTTTTCTCATCCGGCTCGACCATAAACATTATTGTAGGTCAGCTCTTGGGTGCGGGAAAACTGAAGGAGGCAGAGGATACCGACAGGTACATTACTGTTCTTTCCGTTACCATGTGCATCTGCGTAGGAGCTTTGCTTGCCCTGGCCGCGCCGCTTATTGTAAGGGTCTATAACACTTCAGACAGTGTAAAGGCCATGGCCGTGAGCTTAATGTATGTTGTGGCAGCCATCATGCCGTTCAATGCCTATACAAATGCATGCTACTTCACGCTCAGGTCCGGAGGAAAAGTTGTAATAACATTCCTTTTCGACAGCATTGCAACATGGGCAGGTTATGTAGTGGTTGCATTCTGCCTTTCAAGGTTTACTGATATGCCTATCCTTCCGCTTTATATATGCGTTAATGCAGTTGAAATCTTTAAGTGCATACTGGGATTCATAATGGTCAGAAGAAAGACATGGATAGTGAACCTCGTAGCCGATGATAAAATGACAGCGAAGGAAGCTTAAACTGAAAGAAAGTCATAAAAGGCAGTCCAGAAATTCAGAAGGGACTGTCTTTTTTAATCCCCTGATTTCAGGATAGCTTATCCAAAGATTTTGTTTTGCCCGCGTCATACCAACATAAAACAGGCGTTTTTCTTCGGCAATGCTGCCATCCTGAACAGCTCCGGCAGCAGGTATTGTTCCCTGAATGCAGTCAGGAATGAAAACATTATCAAATTCAAGCCCTTTTGAGGCATGCAGCGTCATTACCGAAACCGCCGGGATTCCTTCAGAGCTTTCTGCATTTGATGTTTTTTCAGTAAAACAGAGCAGTTCATTAAGGGATGAGAAATTCACAGCGTAGTCTTCAAAAGCCTTAAGGGCAGCCTCAGCCCGGGAAATGTCTGTTTTCCCATCAAGTGAACACTCTGACAGCCATCTGTCATAGCCGCAGACATTTCTTATATATTTTATGCATGCATAAGGCGAAAGCCCCTTCATAAATGCAAGGTGAGAACGCAGCTGTGTTATGTTTGTCAGTATTTTTTTGTTATCTGCGTAAAAAACCTCCATAGAATGAAAAACATCCGGAGCAGAAAAACTGACCGCTTCACGTTTTATATAGCGGGACGGCTTATTGATTATGTTTACAAGCAGATCTTCAAAGCCTCCGGTTTTCCCATTACCAAGAAGCATGGAAAGTTTAATATACGAGCAGATATCCTTCACAGCGAAGCTGTGCATAAATGAAGGCGTTATTCCGCTGCAGGAGAACGGGATGCCGGCTTTTTCAAGGACATTCAGTAACGGAAGTGCATCCATATGTTTTCTGAATAGAATTGCACTGCTTCCTTTTGCTTTTTTTACCTTAGCGGCTATTTCACGGTACTGTTCCTCCGCATCCGAAAACTTATTTATAATAACATTTCCTTCAGCTGCAGAAGGTGCCGGAACAAAATGTTTTTCAAATCTGTCGCCGCCGGTATTTATCAGTCTGAGAGATGATATGATAATGCTTCGGGATGATCTGAAGTTGGTATTCAGAAAGATGGTTCCGCATTCAGGAAAATCCTTCAGAAACTGCTTCATGATTCCCGGATACGCGCCTCTGAAGCCGTATATGCTCTGGTCATCGTCTCCCACGGCAAAGACTGAACGGCTTTCCTGCGAAAGAAGCTTCAGAACCTCATACTGAAGAGGACTGATATCCTGAAATTCATCCACACAAATATAAGGGAAACGCTCCTGATATGTTTTAAGCAAGCTTTTATTTTCAGAAAGCAGACGCAGACAGTTTATGATTATGTCGTCAAAGTCAAGCAGGAGACGGCTGTTTTTCTGTTCCTCATAGTTTTTCATTATTTCAAGAAAAACATTGTCATTAAGAGGCGGACATAAGGGACTCCGTCTCATTCCGGATTTGAAATAGCTGATGGAAGAAAGGATATCTCCTGCGAGTGAATTAATGTCGCTGCATCTGATATTCAGATTTTCAATTTCGCTGATGATCAGTCTGTTTTTTTCGGGAACTGAAATGACTTTGAATGAACTGTAAGCCGGATGGGATCTGAGAATTGAAAGAAAAATACTGTGAAAAGTGCCAAAGTAGGGGACATCAGTGCAGTTCAAAGACATGGAACTTAAAAAACGCGCTTTCATCTGCCCGGCGGCTGCCCTTGAAAAGGTAACTGCCATAATCTTTCCGGGTGGGATATGGTGGTCTTCTATTAAGCTCAGGATATGCCGGATCATTACAAGGGTCTTCCCGGAACCGGGACCGGCAATGACTAAAACAGGATCCGTGCCGCAGTAAATGGCACGGGTTTGTGATTCATTATAGATCATTGTCTTTTATGAATTTTTCTTCATCTGGAATGAAGCTATGATGCAGTTTATGCCGAAACTCAGAACATTTACGGCTACAAGGACCGAAACAAAGATGAAACTGAAGAAAGGTCTTCCGATAATTGAAAATGAAGCAAGTACAATAAGTATTCCGAGTATGAGACTGAATACCCACGGGCCGTCTCCAAGGCGTTTAAAAACAAACGCATTGCTGATAAGCGATATGCCCTCAGATAAGAATCCAATACCGCAGAAAATATGGATCATAAGTGCTGCGGCAGCCGGGTAAACCAGAAGAAGAACTCCTGCTATAACTGTAATGGCAAAAAGAATGAGATTAAAGATCCATGTTTTATTTTCCGCACGGCTTCCGATTGCTGCAATGATTCCAAGAACACCTGAAACTATCATGAAAACTGAAATGAAGATGATAAGAGCTTCAAAGGCAGAACCGAAATTTACAACAAAATAAATTCCCAGACCGATGGCCAGTATCCCTACTACAAGCGGAATCCACCAGATTTTACGAAAGGTTTCTTTTAATTCCATTATGTGCCTCCTTTTTTAATAATATTATATCAAAAATACATAGCGGGTGCAACTTGACTAAGCAAGTTGGCCCTGCACAGGTTTGGTCCTGCAGAGGCGCTTTTAAGGGATATAAGACCAAAGCGCCAAGGAGTTTGGTCAACGGTTATCTGACACTTAAAAGAAGGATTATGGCTGCCATGGATAACAGCAGGTTTAGGAACGCAATGGATATTGGATTTATTTTTATTTTTGTAGTAAAATAAATCGGTTATAAGCAAAAGGAGGATTCATATGGATTACTCATTTATTAAAGAAAAACTGGAAACAATAGGACAGGAGCATCTTCTCAGGTTTTATGATGAACTTGATGACGAAGGAAAAGACAGGCTCCTCAATGAAATTAATAATATAGATTTTTCGGATATCAGCATTGAAAGAGAAGCTTCAGACGAGGACGAGGTTATTGAGCCGTTAAGTGCCATGACTCTTGAAGGCATTTCAAAAAGACGCGCTGAACTTTATGAAAAAGGAATTTCAGCAATCAGATCAGGCAAGGTTGCCGCTGTGCTTCTTGCAGGCGGACAGGGCACAAGACTTGGAATTGACGGACCGAAGGGCGCGTTCAACATCGGCCTGACAAAGGATATATATATTTTCCAGTGCCTTATAAATAACCTCTGTGATGTTACAAATGCAGCAGGCTGCCCGGTACCGCTCCTTATAATGACGTCAAAAAAGAACGACAGGGAGACAAGGGAATTCTTTGAAGCCCATGACTTCTTCGGATATGACAGAGACAATGTGATCTTTTTTGTTCAGGAAATGGCTCCTGCAACAGATTACAGCGGAAAGATATATCTTGAGGCAAAAGATCATGTTGCGCTTTCACCAAACGGAAACGGCGGCTGGTTCAAATCAATAGTCAGGGCCGGACTCCTTCCGTTTTTGAAAGAAAGAGGCGTTGAGTGGCTTAATGTATTTTCGGTTGACAATGTGCTTCAGCGCATTGCTGATCCGGTTTTCATAGGGGCAACCCTTGAATCGGGAGCAGCCATAGGTTCTAAGGTTGTGGGAAAGGCTTCACCTGATGAACGAGTGGGAGTCATGTGCATGAGAAACGGGCATCCTTCCATCGTTGAATACTATGAACTCACCGAAAACATGGCCAACGAAAGAGGTGAAGACGGAAACCTGGTTTATAACTGGGGAGTCATCCTGAATTATCTTCTCAATATGGAGGAGCTGGAAAAAATAGAACAGAAAAAGCTTCCTCTTCATATTGTTGAAAAGAAGATCCCGTACATAAGCGAAAACGGTGAGTCTGTAAAACCTGAATCACCTAACGGATATAAATTTGAAACACTTATCCTTGATATGATCAGTATGATGGACGGATGTCTGGCATTTGAGGTGGACAGAAGCAAAGAATTTGCCCCTGTCAAAAACGCCGAAGGAAAAGACTCACCTGAAACTGCAAGAGAATTACTGAAAGGCTGCGGAGTGGAACTGTAATGAATAAAATTTTAGACATAATAACCGAAGAATTAAAATCAGCTTTTGAACATGCAGGTTACCCGGCAGAGAAAGTTTTTGCCGGCATTTCAAACAGGCCTGATCTTTGTGAGTATCAGTGCAACGGAGCACTCCTTCTTGCAAAGGAAATGCACAAGGCCCCGATAGCGATTGCAGGAGAAGTCTGCGGAATCCTTAAAGACAGCCCTATGTTTTCAGACGCAGAGGCTGTGGCACCCGGATTTATAAACCTGACTCTTTCGGGAGAATTTATAACCGGATATGTCAATGAGATGGCAGCTTCTGAAAAATTCGGCCTTAATGAGCCTGAAAAGAAAAAGACCATAATTGTTGACTACGGCGGACCTAATGTTGCGAAGCCTCTTCACATCGGTCACCTCCGCGCTGCCATAATCGGAGAGAGCATTAAGCGTATATGCAGCTTCATGGGCCATGAGGCGATCGGTGATGTTCATCTGGGTGACTGGGGTCTTCAGATGGGACAGATAATTGCCGAGCTTAATTTCCGTCAGCCCGACCTTGTATACTTTGATGAATCTTATGAGGGAGAGTACCCAAAGGAAGCTCCTTTCACAATCTCGGAGCTTGAAGAAATATATCCTTGCGCAAGTGCAAAATGCAAAACAGATGAGGCATTTTATGAAAAGGCAAAGGAAGCAACCGCTCAGCTTCAGCTTGGACGCAGGGGATACATGGCCATCTGGAAGCATGTCATTACCATTTCTGTTGCTGACCTTAAAGCAAATTATGATAAACTGAACGTCCATTTTGAATTGTGGAAGGGCGAGAGTGATGTCCAGAAATATATTCCTGATATGGTGAGCAAAATGAAGGAAGACGGTTTTCTGGTTGAAAGCGAGGGGGCTTTTGTAGTGGAGGTTTCCGAAGAGACCGACAAGAAGGAAATTCCGCCTTGTCTTATCGTGAAATCAGACGGTTCTTCACTTTATGCAACAACAGATCTTGCCACTATTCTTGAAAGGGAACAGCTTTATCACCCTGACAAGATAATATACGTTGTTGATAAGCGTCAGGCTCTTCACTTTGTCCAGGTATTCAGGGCTGCTTATAAGACAGGCATTCTGAATCCGGAAGCCGAAACATTCCATGTGGGATTCGGAACCATGAACGGAAAAGACGGAAAGCCTTTCAAGACCAGAAACGGCGGCGTTATGCGTCTGGAGACTCTTATTGACGAGACAAGAGATGCCGTTTTTGAAAAGATGAAATCAAATGAGGATATCAATGAGGACGAAGCAAAGGAGACAGCACAGATAATAGCTCTGGCAGCTCTTAAATACGGCGATCTTTCAAATCAGGCAACAAAGGATTATATATTCGATGTAAGCAAGTTTATTGAATTTGAAGGCAATACAGGCCCTTATATCCTCTATACGATAGTACG
>JAZUFV010000001.1:0-9428 GCA_045640845.1 Lachnospiraceae bacterium | reverse complement strand
ACGCAGAAGGATTCCCTGAGCTTGCAGCAAAATTCCGCCTGGTTGCAGCCATTGAAAAGCATCATGAGGAACGTTACCGCGCACTTCTTAAGAACGTTGGGACCGCTGCTGTTTTTGAAAAGAGCGAAGTTAAAGTCTGGGAATGCCGCAACTGCGGACATATCATTGTGGGAACAAAGGCACCTGAAATCTGCCCGACATGCGCACATCCGCAGAGCTACTTTGAACTTAACTCCGAAAATTATTGATATTAAGGCATAGCGCCGGTTTGGACCTATAAGGAGAAGTTGCATGACTATTGCAGAAGAAAGCCTAAAGCTTCATTACGAGAAACGCGGAAAAATAGAAATGAAATCAAGGGTTCCTGTCACCACGAAGGAAGAACTCTCGCTAGCTTATACGCCGGGAGTTGCCCAGCCGTGCCTGGAAATCCAGAAAAACATAGACCTTTCATACGAACTGACAAACAGATGGAATACATGTGCCGTTATTACTGACGGCACGGCAATACTGGGACTTGGCGACATAGGTCCGGAGGCCGGCATGCCTGTTATGGAAGGCAAGGCTGTTCTTTTCAAGGAGCTGGGAGGAGTTGACGCAATCCCTCTCTGTGTCCGCACAAAGGATGTAGATGAGTTTGTTAATGCTGTTTACCTGATGTCAGGAAGCTGGGGAGGCATAAACCTGGAAGATATTTCCGCTCCGCGATGCTTTGAAATTGAAGAAAAGCTTAAAGCAAAATGCGATATTCCTGTTTTCCATGATGATCAGCACGGCACTGCTGTTATTATGCTGGCAGGCCTGATGAATGCCCTGAAAGTTGTTAAGAAAAATAAAGATGACATCAGAATAGCTGTCAGCGGCGCGGGCGCTGCTGCAACTGCCATCACCAAACTTCTGCTTAATTACGGAATTAAAGATATCATTATGTGTGACAGAAAAGGCACCATATATGAAGGCCGTGAAGGGCTGAACTGGGCAAAAGAAGAAATTGCCAAAATCACCAATCCGCGAAATATACAGGGAACACTTAAGGATGCCATTGCCGGTGCCGATGTATTCATCGGTGTTTCAGCTCCGGGCATGGTTACAAAGGAAATGGTGGAGACGATGGCAAAAGATGCCATTGTAATTGCATGCGCAAATCCTACTCCGGAGATATTCCCTGATGAAGCAAAAGCAGGCGGAGCAAGAATTGTATGCACCGGCCGTTCGGATTTTCCGAACCAGATCAACAACGTGCTGGCATTTCCGGGGATTTTCAGAGGAGCATTTGACTGCAGAGCCAGTCAGATAAATGAAGAGATGAAGATTGCTGCAGCAAACGCACTGGCAGCAGTTATACCGGAAGATGAACTGAATGAAGAAAATATCATCCCTGCTCCGATGGATCCGAGAGTCAGGGATGCTGTTGCAAAGGCAGTTGCCGAGGCTGCAAGAGCCACGGGCGCTGCCAGAATTTAAGCGCGTTTTTCTGAAGAAACTATCGTTTTTCCCATCTGTGTCCGCAGTTCTGGCAGACACAGATGGTTTTTTGTTCACTGACAATAGTGGTGCTGCCCTTTATGGCGCGGTAAAGCAGATACCACATTCCAAAAAAGATGAACCAGATGAGTCTCCACCACCATCCTATGAGCACCCACCACAGACATCCGTGATTTTTCTTTTCACGGACTTCATTGATCACGCTTGCATTTATATTTTCACTTCCGCAGCGAGGACATTTCATATTAATACTCCTTTTTGGTTTTTATTATCATAACATGCAGAAGTGACGGATGGGTGAATTTTTATGGGAAGATGAAAAGGAAAAGAAAAATAGAACGAAGTAAATGGTTACAGGACAAATAAAGCGTTATATAATCAGAAAAAAGGCGGAGGTATGATCATGGGACTGTTTTTCAGAAAACGCCGGACCAGAGAAGAAGAAATAAAAGAGGCGCGCCGCAGGAATGCGGAACGCCATGAGGTCTGGGGTATTGATTTTGCACCGGATATTTCAGACGACGATCCCGATAAATGGATGGACGAGCTGGACGAATATCTGGACGATGAGGACGATTGGTAAAGCAGCCGTCTATCTGCCCGGCTGGCCGTAGTAAGCATTCTTTCCGTGTTTTCTGAAATAATGCTTATCCATCAGATACTGAGGAGCAGGCCGGACCTGAGGATCATTAAGCTCAGTAACAGCAGCCATATGCGCGCACTCTTCAAGGATGAGGGCGGTTTTTACAGCGTCGTCCGCATTCTTTCCCCAGGTGAAAGGCCCGTGTTTTCTTACAAGAACACCCGGAACTGCCTGAGGGTCAATATTTCTTTCCTTAAAAGTTTCAATAATTACTTTTCCTGTATTCAGCTCATATGCATCCGTTATTTCGGCATCCGACAGATGTCTGGTGCACGGAACCGAACCGTAGAATGTATCTGCATGGGTTGTGCCGTAGCAAGGCAGGTCTTTTTCAGCCTGAGCCCTTGCGGTTGCAAAGCGGGAATGTGTATGGACAACCGCTTTCACATCGGTAAAATTCCTGTATATTTCAAGATGGGTTGCCAGATCTGAAGACGGGCGGAGGTCACCCTCAATCACATTTCCATCAAGGTCCACAATGACCATATCATCGGCCTTCATAATGCTGTAATCAACACCGCTCGGCTTGATGGCAACAAACTTTCTGTCATCACTTATCTCTGACACGTTTCCCCAGGTGAGGATGACAAGGCCCAGATCGACCAGCTTCAGATTTGCTTTAAATACGCGTTCTTTTAAATCTTCTAACATTTTTCACCTCAAAATAAAACAATACCTGTCAGGGAGATTATACACCAACAGTTACATTTTTTCGCGTTTTATAAAAATGAGGAAAAGAGAACCCCTCACCATAAGTTCAATGAGCATTGCAAGCCATACGCCGTAAAGTCCCCATATATTTACAAACCATATGGAAAGCGGTACGCGGACAGCCCACATGGATATGAAATTCAGGATGGTTGGGATCTTGGTTTTACCAAGGCCCTGATAAACGCCGGTCGCGACAATTGATGCGGCGTAAAGAGGTTCGGCAAAGGCTTCCATACGGAGCACGGCAACGCCCAGTGAAATAACTTCGGCATCCGGAGTAAGAATACCTATCATCCATGGTGCCAGAATGAACATGAGGATGCCGGTGACTGTCATGACCGCCATACCGAACAGGACAACAAGCCAGGAAAGGCGTTTGGTCAGATCGTGCCTTTCTGCGCCTATGCTCTGGCCGATAATTGTTGTTGAAGCTTCCCTTATACCGTAGCCCGGCATGTAGCAAAGGCTTTCAGCCGTGATTGAAAACGAATGAGCTGCGATGGATATTGTGCCGAGAGGAGCCACAATGCCCGTTGAAACGATCTGCGCTCCGCACATGACCAGCCTTTCAATGGCAACAGGGATATCAATCTTCAGGCAGCGAAGCAGAATTTTTTTAGTAAAATACATCTTCTCGCCCTTCCGGACATGAAGAATGGGGTTAATAAAAACAAGCCGGTACAGAAGAATAATAGCAATAACCAGCTGGGCAAGCACAGTA
Organism: Lachnospiraceae bacterium; assembly: GCA_045640845.1. Lineage (GTDB taxonomy): Bacteria > Bacillota > Clostridia > Lachnospirales > Lachnospiraceae > RGIG5612. The sequence continues at coordinate 5,868 of JAZUFV010000001.1, read as the reverse complement.
CCCAAAGCCGCGCCTGCAACACCCAGTCCGAAGCCCGGAATCGTAAAGGAACCGATGGTATTTGACGTGAATATAAGAAAATAGTTAAAAACAACGTCCAGAGCGCACATGAATATCATGCACGTGCCGGGAGTTTTCATGTCACCGGTTGATTGCAGGAGTCCGGCTGCAAGGGTATACATCTGAGTGACCGGATCGGCCAGCGCACGTATAAGAAAATAACGGCTGGCATTTTCCCACAAAGATTCATCGGCACCCAGCCATTTTGGAAGGCTGCCTGAAATCAGAGCACCTATGCAGGCAACAGCTGCACTGAGAATAAAGGCCACAAGAAGGCCCTGCTTCATCAGATTCCGTGCCTCTTCTTCTTTTTTTGCTCCTATCATCTGTGCGACAAGCACGATAAAACCAACATTGATGGCCATTACGGTGCCATCCAGAAGCCATGTTGAGGATGATACCAGGCCTATAGCTGCAGCTTCAGCAGAACCAAGACGGCCGACCATGCCGGCGTCTATGTATTGCATGACCACTGAAGAAAGCTGAGCAAAGATTGGTGGCAGACTGAGTTTGGTGATAAGAACTATCTGATTTTTAAATGAGAGGGTTTTACCTGAACGCAGGTTCAGCAATAAATCCTGTTTCAAATCCAGATACTCCTTAAGATTATTTAACGTATGTAACTGTGAAGTCGCAATAGTCGCTTCTGGTATACGACCTTACGAATTCGACCGCTCTATGTTTTTTATCGTAGGTTATTTCCTGGAGCTTAAACACCGCGGTAGAAGGGTCGACGTCGAGTATACGGGCGTCTTTCGGCTCCGGCTTTTCAAGCTCAAGCCGCTGACCGGCTTTTACCGGGAAGACATCATTAAATCCAAGTACCTGCTTGACAGAGAAGACATTCAAATCAACCTCTTCAAAATGAGGCACCAGATATTTCGGAATATATGTTTCCTCCAGGTTAAAAGGCACTCCGTCACTACAGGAAACGCTTTTTATAAAATAAACAATATCATCCGGCTTAATATTAAAAACCTTTGCATAAAAAGGGCCGGCTTTGCGGAAGGAATTAAGCAGAAGCCTTGTGGTAACTTTGTGGCCTTCCTTTTCAAGGGCTTTCTTGAAACCGCCCACGGTTGCAATGGAATATTCTTTCTTTTTACCGGTGACAAAAAGCCCTTTTCCCTGAATGCTCTTTAAAAGCCCCTCAAAAACAAGAGCAGAAAGAGATGCTCTCACGGAAAGGCGGTGCATCCCATACCTTTCGGCAAGCTCATTCTCCGAAGGAATGGCTGTGCCCGGCTGGTATTCGCCGCTTTCTATTTTATTTCTGATGATCTCCCGGAGCTGAAGGTACAGCGGGGAAGAATTAGGGGTTATTTCTGTCATCGGATAAAACTATTTTTCGTTGTTAAGCTGGATCATGGTGCTGGAAAGGTTAACTTTATCAGGGCGGGCAAGGGTAACGGTATATTCAAGCACATTGCCGTTCTGGTCATAAGTCTGGCTTTCGGTACGGATGAGAGGAGCATTCTCTTCAATTTCAAAGTATCTGGCGTCGTCTCCGGCCATTGTGATGGATATGACCTCTTCTCCTTTTGTAGGAACATAGCCGTAACGGTCTGTAAAGACTCTGTAAAGCGACTCAAGGGCGAAATCATACTCTCCTATTCCAGGGAACTGGTCAACGCGGAAGTAACAGCTTTCCAGCTGAAGAGAAATGCCGTTGGAATATCTCATTCTTGCCAGATGCCAGAGAGGTTCTTCCGGCACGCTGCCGAAAATACCGGCAAGGCGGAGGTCACTTTCAACCTTCTCCATAACAAGAACCTTTGAGTGATGCACAATTTCCTGCTGTGATATTTCCGATTCAAATGAAGACAACCCTCTGAACATACGGGAATATTTTTTTCCGAGGAAATAGATGCCGCTTCCGTGTCTGGCCTCAAAGGTACCATTGTCGATGAGTTTTGAGAGTGCAGAACGAAGTGTGGACCTGTTAAGACCCCACATTTCGCACATATCTCTTTCAGAAGGGAGCTTATCACCATATGAAAGATCATGCTCTATAATATATGCCATTAAGGCTTCCTCTGTACACTCACGTGCACGCGGAATATATTCCTGCATAACTCTCCTCGCCTAACTATTTACAGGCATGTATTTTAGTCCAAAATATCTGTACTATCAATAGTCTAATTTTCTATAATAACGTCTGATTTCCATTGAATGTTTGCTGATATCTTCCAAATAAACATCAATTCTTCCGGTTACGGCTCTGGTGATGAGGTGGCCGATGGCACCCATGAACTCAGGGTCGATACCTTCAAAGAATCTGTGATAATCATGAGAATCAATGAGGGTGTAGTTCTCGCTGATCTTTGGAAGGAAGGCTTTTACTCTTTCAGCCAGAGGCCTCTGCTCGTCTTCGCCCAGGAAAAGGGTAATAGGAGTGTCCTTCTCAATAATTTCAAAACAGCCATGGAAGAAGTCAGAGCATGAGCAGGATCTGGTCCTTATCCAGTGCATCTCCTCCCAGAAGCACATGCCGTAGGAGTATGTTGAGCCCCACTGGCAGCCTGTGCCGACGAAGTAATGTATGCTGTCCTGCCAATGCTTTTCAGCGAATGCCTTTCCAAAATCATCAGCAGCTTTTTCGGTCTCAACAAGGCCCTTAGCGAAATATTTTTTAAACTGGGCATTGAAATCGTCATATCTTGGGAATTCACCGTTCCTGTACATAAGACGGTTTGCAAGCAGGAAGAATTTCATCTGCTCGTTCTCCGGATAAACTATTGACCAGTCACTTAAATCTGCCAGAGGAACATTTCCCACGTCAGTAAAGCCCAGAACCTTTGCACCGGTTTCTTTAGCCTTCTTAACGGCTTCGATAAGCTCTGATGTGGTGCCTGAAACGCTTGAGAAGATCACGATGGAATCTTTTGTAAACTGTTTATTGCCGGTAAGAAGAAACTCAGCGGCATTCTCAACATAAACAGAGATAGTGGTCTTGCCCTTCATATAAGAATATACCTGCAGACTGCTGCAGTATGTTCCGCCCAGACCGAGGAAGAAAAGATGATCAAAGCCTCTGTCATAAATTTCATCCGCAACCTTTTCTATTTCCGGAATCAGTTCCAGGATTCCGTTGTAACTGTTTAATTTTTCCTGTTCATTAAATTTCAGCATGATGATTTCCTCACTAAAACACAATAATTACTGATATTTTTTCATAAATTCCTCGCCGAGAGCCATTATATCGGCATAGGCTTTGGACGGATCCTCAGCCTTAAAGACAGCTCTTCCCATTACGGCGCCGTTTGCGCCCAGCTTTACGGCATCTTCAAGATTTTTATCATTGATTCCGCCGTCAACAAGCAGAAGAGCGTCATCCCTTAAGATCTTTTTTGCTTCTTCAACTTTGTAAAGAGCGCCCGGTCTGTAGATGACTCCGTCATCATCGGCTTCGCAGGTAAGAACTATCAGTTCATCGATCATGTCAGCATAAGGCCTGATGGCGCTTACCGGGGTGCGCATGTTAATGGCAAGTCCGGTTTTGATCCCCAGATTATGAACGGTGCTGAGGAAAAGCAGCGGATAAGGCAGAACCTCATAATGAGCCACAATGCTGTACACGCCGATCTCTGCAAGAGGCTTGATGTAATCCATTGGATTCATGACCTCAAGATGGACATCAAGCGGGACATCTGTCTCCTTTGCAACTTCAGCTATATAGTCAACGCCGAAGCTTATTCCGCGGACAAAATTTCCGTCATCGATATCTATGTGCAGATGCTTGAAATCACGGCACTTTTTCAGGACATTTTTCATATCCAGAAGAGGAGCTGCATAAATTGAAGGTGACAAAAAAAACATATTAAGCTTTCCTTTTCTTAGGCTGGTATCTGTTGTTTAAAAGGCCGTCAACAATTTCGGCCATGGCTCCGGCATTGTTATCACTTTCGGTGACATAATCGGCCACGTCCTTAAGACCCTGGATGGATGAAGCCACGGCAATGCCTATGCCTGCACCTTCTATCATCTCAATATCGTTATAATGATTACCCACGGTGACAATATGATCTTCCGGAATTCCCAGCATATCAGCCAGGTTTTTAATGGCTATCAGCTTGGTAAGGTAAGCCGGCATGAAATCCACCACATCATCCTGTGACTGAACGCCTTTGACCTTAACCAGGTTTTCATCAACAAAAGCCTTAACTTCCCACATATCCTCTGAGGCCATTATGTGGTCGATGCCATCCTGCCAGTGAACCTCATCGGGAGATGAGAACATGATAGGTGTGGCATGCAGGTAATGCATGTACTCGCTGGTGCTTTTGGTCATTTTGTTTGTCATCCATTTTCCTTCATTGGAAATCTGGATCTGGAGATTATTTTCCAGGGCAAACTCTATCATCTTAAGGCATTCTTCCGGATCCATTTTATCCAGTCGGACCACCTTGTTGTCCGCGATGCGGACGATTTTTCCGCCTGTGTTGATTATGTGATAATCGACAAGGAGAGCATCATCTCCCATGGCCTTCATATCAATATCTCTGCGGCCGGAGGCATAAGCGGAAATGCTTCCGGCTTCCCTTAACTTCCTTAAAGCAATGCGATTGGCTTCCGGCATGCTCAGGTCATCTGCAAGAACAGTGCCGTCAATATCCATTGCAACTAAATATCTGTCCATTTATATCAATCTAACTTCTTGCGGATTTCATAAACAACGTTCATGAATTCACGAACCCTGTTTTCATCAACTCTGTTTTCAAATACACCGTCAACCTTGAATGTTGTGCCTACAACTGCAGCATCGGCAGTCTTAAGCTTTCTTTCAATAGTATCAACGCGGCAGCCGGTGTTGCAAAGTACAACAACATCCGGGTTAGCCTCTTTAACGCTTGCGATAAGAGCGTCGTCAACATCCTGGCCTGCAGCATTTGCTGAAATGCAGAGTCCGTCAGGAGCAGACTTGCCCATTGTTGAGCGTGCTATGTCTGCCAGAGGTCTTGTATCAAGGTTTCTGTCTGATTCAGGATTAATGAAGTAAAGCATCTTCAGGTCATCAAGATGAAGAGCAGCTTTTCTTCTGAGAAGTGCTGAGAAATCGTTATTATAAAGACCGCCGTCTCCAACATAAACGCCGGAGAATGTTCCTCTTACATACTGAGCCTTAACGGCAGCAGCCAGTTCAAGGCATGCAGCGCCGTCACTGATGGCGTCAACACCGAAAGGAACTTTGATTTCATTGCGCAGGCATCCGATAACATAACCCATGGCGCCTACTGTTACTCTGTCCATATTACGCTGGTAAGGAAGACTGAATTCATTGCTGACGATGATGCCGTCAACTCCGCCGTTCTGCAGGGCATGAAGATCGGCTCTTGCGTGCTCCACAACAACATCCATATCATCACCATATTTGAAAAGCGGATCGCCCGGAAGTGCATCAAGATGCAGCATGGCAATGATAGGTTTCTTTACATTAAACATTTTTTCAGTCCACAACATTTTTTTATCCTCCATATATCCCGGCTCAATATGAGCCGGGATGCGATGTGATTACATTGAAATATCTTTGTTCTTGCTGAATATGTTAAATACAACAAGTGAAATTACTGTAAGTACCGTAAGTACCGAGGCCATTGCTGCGGCTATACCGTAGTTGCCCCTGATAACCTGCGTGTAGATGGCAACTGTCAGCGTCGACGTTCGGTTTGTATAGAGGAACATCGCCGTTGAGAGCTCTGTGATCATGTTGACCCACGAAAGGATCGCACCGGAAATTACACCGGAAGCCATCATCGGCAAGGTAATTTTGTAGAAAGTCTTGAACTTTGTACTGCCCAGTGAAAGGGC